>JAFWWO010000056.1 GCA_017523325.1 Anaerotignum sp.
TACTCGTAAGAGTATGATATACTATAATCAGAAGTTAAGGAAAGGAGGTGATGGAAATGAAGAAACAAAAGAAAAACGGTAAGCACGAGAGAACATTGGGAAGAATCCTCTTGCTTACCGCAATCGCAAATCTCATAGAAGCTCTGATAAACCTTATCAGGGAGCTGATATGAGAAGCGGGGAGGGAAACCTCCCCTATTGATAAAATATCAAAAAGAAAGAGAGGTGTCAAGTTGTGGATAAAATGATCTATGTACTATTAACAATTAGCATCGTGCTTTCGCTATATGTAATCATAAAAACTCTTGGTAAATTCGGGGGTTAAGTGTAAACATGAATTTAGTTTGGATTGTAGTAATAGCAATTACAGTTGGATTTATTTGTAGGGGTATTTATCGAAAGTGGAAAAGGTAGAAGAAAGGAGTGATTTTATGGGGTTTATGGATAAGCTTTCTATGGCGTTTGACGTGCTGCAGGCGGTATTTTATATAATTGTGATTATCTATTTGCTAAAAAATTGGAACCGATAAAAGAAAGGAGCACTGTATGAGTGAAACGAGTTGGCAAGTGAAAAAAAGATACAATGACAAGGTGTACGGCGTGATCAAGGTACAGCTACCCAAAGATGATGTGGAGGAGTTCAAAAAAATCTGTAAAGAAAAAGGAATATCGCAGGCTAGTGTGATATATGATTTTTTGAAAACTTTTATAGAAAAAAATAAAAAAAGTTGAAAAAAAGTGTTGACATAGTGGTACGAGGGAGGACGAAAAAATGAGTAGACTGATTGACAAAGCAGGAAGAATGGTGGAAGTGGAATTGATTGGCAAGAACGGAATTGAGGGGAAAGAATTGTAATGTTGGGCAGAAATAGCCTACCCGGATATTATACGGGTAGGCTATTATATTGCCACCATTTTGCCACCGGCGCAGAAGTTATTTGAACAAATCCCCCTTGCGGGGGATTGTTTTTTACAATATTGCGTCCGAAATCAAACGTCCAATCGTGACTATATCGCTTGCACCGGTAAATTCAAATTTGACTTTCCCCAAACCAGAAAAATACAACTCCAATTCGCTGTCAATATCCAATGTTCCCGCTGTTTCTATGGAAAATGTTTGAATTTTGGAATACGGCATGGACGTGAAATCCCGCTTTTTCCCTGTCAATCCCTGAACATTCACCGAAATAATGCGTTTGTTCGTGAATATTATGTAATCCCGTACCGCTTTGTATTCGCTTACGAATGTTTCTCCCGCAACCAAAAGCGGCTGTATATCGCTTTGGTGCGTAAATCCCGCTTCCTTTTTCAGTTTGAAAATCGAACTATTTTTGAAATCAATCATCTTCTGGTTCCTTTCTTTTTCGCTGTTTTCTGAAAAAACAACGTTCATATTCCTTCGATAATAACATATGTACCAATTCTTTCCCGTGTCGGTCTAGGGTGTGGTACATTTTCAACAATTCCCTATCCTCTTTTGTTACTTTTTCTTCCGTTTCTTTGGGGACAATCATTCCTCCTGTTTCCGCCAATCGGTCGAAGCCCTGTTCTAGGAGTTTCAATATTGTTTGGTTTTGGCTCTTGAGCCGATTGGCATATCGAAACTCTTCTATTTTTTCATACAGTTCCGCATCGACAGACATGGAAAAACGAGATTTATTAGCTGTCATTTCGCACCTCCTTCTTGCCTATATAATAGCATAGATTCGCCACATTACAAACAAAAGGTAATGAAATAATGCTGCAAAAAAAAGGCGGGGAGTCCCGCCTTTTTCAATTTCCCTTACTGCTTAGAGGATTGCTCCCGCCTTCCCAAAAGGGATTGTTATCCGGTTTTGCCTTGCCGTTTTCAGTATAATTGGCGTTTTGGCGGATTTGATAGGTATCGCTTTCGGAAACCGTATCTCTGGGCAATTTATTTGGTTTTTTGTTAGACATTTTTTTCACCTCAATGCTAGTATGGCATCTTTATTGTTCGTACATACGTTTTTTTCAGAGGGAAAAATAGCAATAAAAAAAGCCTTTCGCAAGAAAGGCAACAGCGGATGACGGGAATCGAACCCGCCTCTAAAGCTTGGGAAGCTTTCATTCTACCAATGAACTACATCCGCAAATTTCTGTAAAAGCTGTGACTGTATTGATGCGAATTCCATCGTGGCATTCGCCCTATGTGCATAGGCTTACACCTGTTGTCGTATGCAAGCACACCCTCGCTTGCTTAGGAACCTTTACCCGCACGGCTCATTGTCTTCGTGAATATTATACCAGAAATTCAAAAACTGTAAAGCCTGTTTTTGAAACAAATTTTTCATAAATTTTCCAAAGTACCGACAAATTTTTTCTATAATTCCGATTACTTTCATGACTTTCTTTTGCCGCATCGGGCATACTAACAGCGCAATTATATGATGTTTATAGATTTTTTAGGAAGAGGGAATCGGGATGGAGAAATTTGTGGTAAAAGGACTGGAGGAAGGCTTACGGGGGAAAGTATGTATCAGTGGTTCTAAAAATGCGGTACTGCCCATACTGGCGGCGTGTTTACTGACGGAGGAGCCTTGTGAGATACAAAATGCACCGCCCTTATCCGATGTGCGGTATATGGTGGAGCTATTGCGGGAACTGGGGGCAGAGGTGGACTACGACGAAAGGACGGAGCGAATCCGAGTGCGGGCTGTGGCATTGGAAAGCATAGAAAGCACTTATGAAACGGCACGGAAAATGCGGGCCTCTTTTTTGGTGGCAGGGGCGTTATTGGGCAGGTGCGGGCAGGCGAGGCTATCCCTTCCCGGCGGGTGCCAAATTGGAAGCCGCCCCGTGGATTTGCATTTGAAGGGCTTTCAGCTGATGGGTGTGAAAAGCATGCAGGAGCATGGCTTTGTGGAGTTGCAGGCCAAAAATTTGAAGGGGAATGAGGTTTATCTGGATTTTCCCAGTGTAGGGGCGACGGAAAATATTCTTTTGGCGGCGGTATTGGCAAAGGGGAAAACGGTCATCGAAAATGCGGCGGCGGAGCCGGAAATATGCGATTTGGCGGATTTTTTGCGTGAAATGGGAGCGGAAATAGAAGGCGATGGAACGGATACCATTTACATCAACGGCGTAAAGGGGCTCCATGGTGCGGTGCATCGCATCATACCCGACCGCATTGAGGCAGGCACCTTTATGGCGGCGGCAGCCATTACCGGCGGGGATATTTTGCTGGAAAATGTGCGGGAGGAGCATTTGAAGCCGGTGATTGCAAAGCTGGCGGAGTGCAATGTCAAAACGGAGATGACAAAGGAAGGGCTGCGGGTCTATCGCAAGGGAAAACTCCACCCGACCCAGCTGAAAACCATGCCTTTTCCCGGTTTTCCTACGGATATGCAGGCGCCTTTTATGAGCCTGATGGCGGTGGCAAAGGGTACCAGTATGATCACGGAAACGGTATTTGAAAATCGGTTTATCCATGCGGGGGAATTACAGCGTATGGGAGCAGAAATCAAAATAGACAGCCGCAGTGCCATTATCGAAGGCGTAGACAGGCTGACGGGCACAAGGGTCAAGGCGACGGACTTACGAGCGGGAGCGGCATTGATTTTATCGGCATTGGCGGCAAAGGGAGAAACGGAAATCAGTGATATTTACCACATTGAGCGGGGATATTATAAAATTGATGAAAAGCTGCGGGCCCTGGGTGCCGATATTCACAGAACAGAGGAAAGCGACAGTAATGATATCTAGTATTATTGACAGTAGATTGTTAGGGTGCTATACTGTTAGCAACCTAACAATCCAAGGGGGGGAGAAAAATCGATGAGAAGGCAGTTGCTGTTTGGGGCGGAATTAAAGGCATTGACCCATTTGTTCTGTCGTTTGGTGGAGGAGCCGTTACAGCGGCAGATAGAGGAAATGACGGTGGTACAATGCTGGATTATCGCCTTTTTATATGACAATAGGGAACGAGATATTTTTCAAAGGGATTTGGAAACGGCGTTTCATATCCGTCGTTCCACGGTAACAGGGATTTTGCAGGGCATGGAGCGGCGAGGCCTGATTCGCAGGGAAGTGGTGGAGCATGATGCACGGCTGAAAAAGCTGGTGCTGACGGATATGGCATACGGAGTACATAATGAAATTGAAGCCAGGGTGTTACAGGTAGAAAACCGTGCCATGGACGGGATTCGTGAGGAGGAAATGGCGTTTTTTATTGATATTCTGGAGCGTATGAAGAAAAATTTGACAGAATAGGGGAAGAAGAGAAAGAGAGGAAAGCGTATGAAAAACGAACGGAAGCCGTTGATTTATTATTGGCTGATTGCTCTGATTGTCATGGGTCTCATCAATTTGGTATTGTTACCCATCGTGACCAAAAATGCGGTGGAGCAGGTCAATTATGATGTGTTTCTGACCCAGATGCAGGAGAAAAATATCAGTCAGGCGGAGGTGAATGCCGATGTCATTTATTTTTCCCTGAAGGAAAGCGGGAGCGAAAAGGTTTCTGCCCGAAAGGTCTATTCCACGGTGCGTATGGATGACCCTATGCTGGTGGAGCGGCTCTATGAAGCGGGGGCGTCTTTTGGGGAGGTCAAGCCGAAAGAGGTTTCTCCGTTGGTCAGCAGTATTGTGATGTTTGCGGCATTTTATCTGCTGTGGCGGTTTGTGCTGAGTAAAATGATGGGGCGTATGGGAGGCATGGGCAGGAATGCCATGTCCTTTGGTAAATCCAACGCCAAAATTTATGTCAAAGCCCAGACGGGTAAGACCTTTGCCGATGTAGCCGGACAGGACGAGGCGAAGGAAGCCCTCAACGAGATTGTGGATTTTTTGCATCATCCGGAAAAATATACGGCGGTAGGGGCAAAAATGCCTAAGGGCGCTTTATTGGTAGGCCCGCCGGGAACGGGGAAAACCCTTTTGGCACAGGCCGTGGCCGGTGAGGCGGAGGTGCCGTTCTTTTCTATTTCCGGCTCGGAGTTTGTGGAGATGTTTGTGGGTATGGGTGCTGCGAAGGTGCGGGATTTATTCCAGCAGGCAAACGAAAAAGCACCTTGTATCGTATTCATTGATGAGATTGATACCATCGGTAAAAAAAGAGATGGTGGCGGTATCGGCGGCAATGACGAAAGGGAGCAGACCCTAAACCAGTTGTTGACGGAAATGGACGGCTTTGACGGCAGAAAAGGCGTTGTGATTCTGGCGGCTACCAACCGTCCGGAAACGCTGGATAAGGCTTTGCTGCGACCGGGACGCTTTGATAGAAGGATTCCTGTGGAATTGCCGGATTTGAAGGGCAGAGAGGCCATTTTGAAGGTACATGCGGAAAAAATTAAGTTGGAGGACGGCATAGATTTTGATGCCATCGCCAGAGCCACCTCCGGTGCGTCCGGTGCGGAGCTGGCCAATATCATCAACGAAGGTGCATTGCGGGCGGTACGAATGGGCCGGACGCAGGTTTCTCAGTCGGATTTGGAGGAAAGTGTAGAAGTGATTTTGGCAGGTTATCAGCGAAAGGGTGCCGTTATTTCTCCGCAGGAGAAGAAAATTATCGCCTATCATGAGGTAGGCCACGCCTTGGTTGCGGCAAGGCAGAAAAATTCTGCTCCTGTCCATAAAATTACTATTATTCCCAGAACCAGCGGTGCTTTGGGTTATACCATGCAGGTGGAAGAAGGGGAGCATTTTCTGATGGATAAAGAAGAGGCTTTTAATAAAATCGCCACATTTACCGGCGGACGGGCGGCGGAGGAACTGAAATTCCAATCTGTCACCACCGGTGCCGCCAACGACATTGAGCAGGCTACCCGCATCGCTAGAGCCATGATTACCCGCTATGGCATGAGCGAGGAATTTGGTATGGTTGCACTGGAGACCGTTAACAATCAGTATTTGGGCGGAGATACCTCCCTTGCCTGCTCCAATGAAACGGCGGCAAAAATTGATAAAGCCGTCATTGCATTGGTGCAGAAGGCCCATGAGAAGGCCTACGCCATATTGCAGGAAAATCAGCAAAAGCTGGACGAAATTGCAGCTTATTTACTGGAGAAGGAAACGATTACCGGTGAGGAATTCATGGAAATCCTGAACCGTGGGGACAGCTGTTGATAAGTAAACAGACGAATGCCTGCATCGGCGACTGCTGATGAATGGCGTTATATAGGGCGAAGCCCGATGCGAGAAGAGGAATACTACGAATCCCGCAGGCGAAGAATGAGGAAATAGGGGATATGGCGGAAAAGGGCAGGCTTTTTCAGAGGACTGCCTTTTTTTGATGGGAAGAAAATGCCTATGGACATTTGTAAAAAAGCTGTGTAAAATGAAAAAAGCATGAGTTTTTGGTAGAAAGAGGGAGAACGATGGCGTTTCATACCGTTTCTTATGAAGGGATAGAAATTGAATATGAATTGCTCCGTAAGGACGTAAAATATATCAATTTGCGGGTGAATAAACAAGGCAAAGTGGTGGTTTCTGCCGGGAAACGGGTGCCCCTTTCCGTCATAGAGGAATTTGTGCAGTCCAAGGCTTTTTGGATTATCACCCATTTGGCGGAGATAGAGAAATTGAGAAGCCAGATGCCGGACGTAGGGCTGTTTGACGGAAAAACACTCTATTATTTGGGTAAGCCCTATCGCCTTTTACTGGAGAGAGGTTTGGCTGAAATTAGGCTGGAAAAAGGCGAGATACATATGTCTTCACCGAAGGTGAATTCCGAAGAATTGCGGCAGGAGTATCTTTCTTGGCTGAAACGGCAGGCGGCAGAAAAATTTGAAGAAATAATGAATAGAATATTCCCTCTTGTGGAAGAATATAATATCGTAAGACCTAAAATCAGTATCCGTAATATGCGCAGCATTTGGGGCAGCTGTACCACAGGCGGCGATCGTATTCGCCTGAATTTGCAGTTGATGAAGGCAGATGAGGAGTGCATCGAGCAGGTCATTCTTCATGAATTGCTGCATTTTCCCTATCCAAACCATGGCGAGGCGTTTTATGCCGCCATGACCCGCCTGATGCCCGATTGGAAGGAGCGTAAACAACGGCTGGAAACGAAATATAAAGATGGGATATAATTGGGAAAGCGGATTTTTATTGACAAATCTGTTTTCCCGTAGTACAATAACAGAGCATAAATGATTGTCGCGGAGTAGAGCAGTCCGGTAGCTCGTCGGGCTCATAACCCGGAGGTCGCAGGTTCAAATCCTGTCTCCGCTATTCAACGAAAAAGCACGCCATGAAGTGGCGTGTTTTTTTGTTGAAGGAGAGCCTGCGACCGACGGGTTCCCGGGGCTTTGCTGCCGAACCACACACCGCCGAAAGATGCGGCGGTTGCCCGCCGACGGAGGGCAAGGTTTGCGGAGCAAATCCTGTTTGACAAGCCGGGGGCAGGGGGAGAGAGGCGGCGAAGGCGAGAAATAGGGAGCAGACGGACAGAACGAAGAGAAGGACAGGCTGCGACCATATTTCGAGGTGGGCAAGGCAGGTTCAAATCCTGTCTCCGCTATTCAACGAAAAAGCACGCCATGAAGTGGCGTGTTTTTTTGTTGAAGGAGAGCCTGCGACCGACGGGTTCCCGGGGCTTTGCCGCCGAACCACACACCGCCGAAAGATGCGGCGGTTGCCCGCCGACGAGGGTAAGGTTTGCGGAGCAAATCCTGTTTGACAAGCCGGGGGCAGAGGGAGGGAAAGCATGCATTTACGTCGCCATAAAGGAAAACAGCGGCCTTCTTGGGGGAGAAGACCGCTGTCTAAGGGGTGTTATTGCCACACCGAAAAATAAAAGGGGTATTTTTCGATGCCACAAGGCAATAACCAGAAGAGATGAAAAGTTTGTTTCAAAATAGCTTGGTGTTAGGAGAAGAACACCAAACTACAGAAGCAAGCGAAATGAAACAAAAACAAATAAATTGCTCTTTACTAAATATATCGTACCTTATTTTTAGGGAAAAAACAATAAAAAAAGTGTAAGAATCTGCGGGGTTTCTTAGGGGCGAATATTGTAGAAAATCCCGAAGGACCGCAGAAAAAGATTGCCAAGATGCAGTTTTTTTGTTACCATTAAAAGAAAGAAAGGCGGTGCATATCAGATGTTAAAGACACAGGAATCAATGGAAAATTATCTGGAAACCATCTATGTCTTGAACAAAAAAACAGGCTTTGTCCGTTCTGTGGATGTGGCGACGGAATTGGGTTTTAGTAAGCCCAGCATCAGCAATGCCATGAAAAAACTGCGGGCGGAAGGCTATGTAGAGATAGAGGATAAAGGCCGTATTGTGCTGACGAAAGCGGGGGAGGAGATTGCCTCCAGAACCTATGAACGGCACTGTGTCATTTCTGCCCTTTTGATGAATATCGGTGTCAGCGAGGCGGTTGCCCTGGAAGATGCTTGCCGGATTGAGCATTTTATCAGCCAGGAAACCTTTGAATGTATGAAACGCCATTATTTAGAGGAACATTCCGACAAATAAAGTAAAAAAGCGATAGAACCCCAGAGTTTTATCGCTTTTTTGTTTACCCAAAATAAGAGTAGCCATAGAGCTTATTCGGTTGAGGCTTTTCACCGCTTTTGGCTTCAATCAGCTCCGATACGGTGACCAGCTCATATCCCTCCTCCAGCAGATAAGGCACCAAAAGTGCTGTTGCCTTTGCGCTGGATTCATAAATGCCATGCATCAAAATGACCTTTCCGTTCAAATCACCGCTGTCCTTTACGGCCTTTAGAATGGCTGAGGCATTTCTGCTTTTCCAATCCAGCGTATCCACAGACCAAAGAACAGAGGCCATGGGAATTTGGCTTTCGATGCGTGCATCGCAGTTGCCGTAGGGCGGACGGAATATAGAGGGCTGTCTGCCCAGTGCTTTTTGGAAAGCGGTACCGGTGGCCTGCACATCGGCGGCGATTTGGGCGTTAGAGAGATAATAAAAATTACTGTGGTTATAGGAATGGCTGCCGACCTCACAGCCCAAAGCCTCGGCTCTGCGGGGGATATAGGGGTAAAGGTCAACCAGCTTGCCCAAATCAAAGAACGCGGCAACTGCATCATATGCCTCTAATGTATTCAATATGGTAGTAGTATGCTTGGGGTTGGGCCCGTCATCAAATGTCAGTGCCACCCAAGGCTTATTTTTATCGTGCTTCGGTACAGGGGCAGCGACCGCCCGCATTTTGTCGTAAGGAATCAGCAGGTGGATATCCCCAAGGCTTTCGGGGAAGAGTCTGCCCTGTTCAAAGCAGAATAATACGCCCGTATCCGTCAAAGCAAAACGGCTGAATCGCTTGGGCTTCAGCAGCTTGGTGTAATTGTCGGGAAGTTGGCTTTTGTACGGCTCTGTGGTAGTAAAAAAATTCCGGGCGTAGGCAGAGGCATTTTCCCGAAAGCCGTCCCAAACCAATTCTTTGGCAGGTACCTCTTTGTCTTCCTTCAAATCAAAATGGAACATACGGATATGGGAACGGGGGTATTCCTCGCCCTCTGTTTGATCCGATTCAAAAAAAACAAGACTCAGCTGTGTTTCTTCGGTTATGTAGGTTTCATACCCCAGAAGCAGGGTATGTTTCGGGGAGTTTTCCTCCTCGGAGGGGTAGTGGCTTTCTTCAAAGTCGCTGCGGATTTCTGCCACGATTTCCTCAATGCGGGCATCAATGGCGGGATGCTCCGTTTTGGGGTACTGAAGGATATAAGCCAAAGGACTGTTTTGCTCCGTCACTGTAACGGCCTCGCCGAATTGCTGATTTTCCCGCATATCCGCCCAAAATGCTTCTCCCTGCTCCAGCAAAGCGCTATGAGAAGAAAAAGCGGAAACCATATTTTCACAGCCGCAGAGGTTCAGCAAAAGCAGTGCGGCTAAGGCAAGAGAAAGTATGCTCTTTGACTTCAAGGACGTATCCTCCCTTCATTGTTATTTTGGTAGCAGGAGTGGACATACCGCTGCCGTTTTTTGGTTTTCTTGCCATATTGTATTGCAGCTTTGGGACAGCGGTTCAGGCAGGCAAGGCAAAGACTGCAATGTTCCTCCATCCAGACGGGGCGTCCGGCCGCCATGGTAATACAGCCGCTGTTGCAAATTTTTTCGCAAAGGCCGCAGCTGATGCAATCCTCCGTTACATAGAAGGGTTTTGTTTTCATCACAAAGCCGCAAAGCAGGGAATTGACAGCCTTCGGTACGATATTGGAATATTTCCCCCGTTTTACACGGAAAAAGTCCCGCCGTTCCAAACGGATAGCCCGCAAGATGAGATGTAAGGTTTCCTCTGCTTTTTTCAGCTTGTTTTCCTGTACCTCAGGAGAATCCGGCTCAAAATAGGGGATGCAGTTATCGGGCATCACCAGAGAAAAGCCGCTGTCCAGCGAAAGACCGTTATGCTCCAAAGCAGTTTCTAAAATATCTATACTTTTGCCTGCTGAGCCGCCGCAGGTCGCCACGGCAAAAATATATGGCTCATCGGGGAAAGTAACCTTCAATTTTTTGATAAAATCCGTCACTATTTTGGGCGGCATGGAAAGGTAAACGGGGAATACAATGCCCAGTTTTTCCCCTTTTTTTAATGTGCAGGTGTAGTTTTGTTCTGCCACGGCTATGGCAATATCCGCCAAAGGCTCACCTAAGCCCTGGGCCAGTGTTTTTGCGGCGGCAAAGGAATTGCCTGTTCCGCTGAAATAATAAATCATAGGACATCCTCCTTTTCGGATGGAATGGGAGTATTTCTTTTATTATATGCAGAGCCCTCGTCAATTTATGACAAAAAATGATAAGACTCTGATAACGATTGTATCATATAGTTATGTCAATTTGTTAAAGAATTTATTAAATTTTTTTGTTTCCGGAAAAAACGAAGAAATCCGGTTTTTTCCTTGGGCGAGAGGGAGATAAACCCGACTTTACAAGGATTTTTTTCACTGTTATACTGAAAAGAAAGAATGGGGGAAGACAAATGCTGGAACAAGGTATGATTGTAGCGGCCAAGGCTCATATGGGGCAATTGGATAAGGGCGGACAGCCCTATATCCTTCATCCGGTGCGGGTGATGCTCCAATGCAAGACCATAGAGGAAAAAACGGTGGCACTGCTCCATGACGTGCTGGAGGATACGCCGGTCACAGTGGCGGACTTGCGGCAGGCAGGCTTTCCCGAAGAGGTGGTAGATGCTGTTGTCTGCCTGACGAAAGGAGAGCAGGAGGATTATATGGCATATATTGAGCGGGTGTGTAACAATCCATTGGCCATGGGGGTCAAGCTGGCGGATTTGGCGGATAATATGGATCTGAAACGCCTGCCGGGGTTGACCCCAAGAGATTTCCGACGGTTGGAGAAATATATTCGGGCAAAAATGCGCATTGAGGAGGTTCTGGAGGGGAGAACGCCATGAGTGAAAAATGGACAAAGAGGGCGTATGCCGCCTATCGGCAGGAACTGTTTTCTCAAGGCGAGGAAAGGTATCGGCAGTTTCAGGAAAAGCTGATTTGCAGTGATTTGCCCGTCATTGGGCTGAGAATGCCTTTTTTACGAAAACAGGCGGCACAGCTTGCCAAGGAGGACGGAGAGGGCTTTTTGCGTTTCTGCGGTCGGAAAACCCATGAGGAACGTCTGCTCTATGGCTTGGTGGCGGCAGCGCTGCCTGTTCCCTATGAGAAGTTTTTGGAATATGCCGATATTTTTGTAGAGGAATTGGTGGAAAACTGGGCATTGTGCGATGCCTTTTGTGCCTCCCTGAAAAAGCGGATAAAAGGACGGGAGGACGAATTTTATACCTATATCCTGAAATACCTTTCCTCCTCTAACCCATGGGCGGTACGCGTGGGGCTGGTGGTGATGCTGAATCATTATCTGGGGGAGGCGTATCTGGAGGAAACCCTACGGCGAACAGACCGTATCCAATCGGAGTTTTATTACGTCCGTATGGCGCAGGCGTGGCTGTTGGCAACGGCTTGGGCAAAGGATAGAGCGGGAACGGCGGCATATCTGCCTCATGCCACTTTGGAGGATTGGACATTTCATAAATTCATACAAAAGACCTGCGAGTCCTACCGTGTTTCGGCGGAGGATAAGGCGTATCTGCGAGGTTTGAAAAAGGAGCGGGAAAAACAGTGAAACGAGAGGGAAAAGAAGGAGAACCCCAATGGCAGCGGGTGACGCAGGAGTTTGCCCCTGTGTGTGATGCAAGCAGTCGGGTGCTGATACTGGGTACAGCCCCTTCCCGTAAATCCAGAGAATCAGGTTTTTATTACGGGCACCCGCAAAACCGCTTTTGGAAAATGCTCTCCGCCATTACGGCAGAGGAACTGCCCCGAACCATAGAGCAGAAGAAAGCGCTGTTGTTACGCAATCATATTGCTTTGCATGATGTCATTCATAGCTGTGAGATTATCGGCAGCAGCGACAGCAGTATCCGTAATGTGGAGCCTGCGGATTTGGAGGGGATTTTTGCCGTAACGGGGCCGATTCCCGTACTTTGCAACGGTGGTACGGCGTATCGGCTTTATGGACGGTTCCAGGAGAAGAAGTTGGGTATTGGGGCGGTGCAAATGCCCTCCACCAGTCCTGCCAATGCGGCTTGGAGTTTGGAGCGGCTCATAACGGAATGGGGGAGGGTGCTTTTGCCTGATATCGGGCAAGGGAAATAACCGAATTTTTTATCAAATTCCCTTGTTTGACAGGAGTTTTTGAGAAAAACAAGAATTTTATTGTTTCCCTGTTGACAGAAGCAAATTTTCCCTGTAAAATGCAACAGAAGTAAATAAAGAACTTATCAAGAGTGGTTGAGGGACAGGGCCCTGTGAAACCCGGCAACCGGCAGAGATGCATCGGTGCCAATTCCCCCGCTTTGCAAGCGTTGCATTGCGGAAGATGAGATATGACGAAAAGCCCTGTGGGCTTTTTTTGATGCGGCGAATTGCGGCGAAATGCGGCAAAATGCTGCAACATCTCTCCCTGCGCTTTATTTACGCAAACATATTTTTATATAACAGGAGGAGAACAGATGAGCAGAAGATTATTTACATCAGAATCGGTGACGGAAGGACATCCCGATAAAATTTGCGACCAGATTTCCGACGGTATCTTGGACGCTTTGTTGGCGAAAGACCCTCAGGCGAGGGTTGCCTGCGAAACGGCTACCACAACGGGTATTATTTTTGTCATGGGCGAAATCAGCACCAGCACCTATGTGGATGTGGAAAAAATCGTCAGACAGACATTGGATAACATTGGCTATAACCGTGCCAAATACGGTTTTGACAGCGAAACCTGCGCAGTGGTGACGTCTATCCATGGACAGTCCCCCGATATTGCCTTGGGCGTGGATAAAGCGCTGGAGAATAAAAAAGGCGAGGACAACAGTGAATTTGATACGGGTGCCGGCGATCAGGGTATGATGTTTGGCTTTGCCTGCGATGAAACAGAGGAATTGATGCCCCTGCCTATTTCTCTGGCCCATAAGCTGACCAGAAGATTGACAGAGGTGCGGAAAAACGGCACACTGCCTTATCTGCGTCCCGATGGGAAGGCACAGGTAACGGTGGAATATGTAGATGAGAAGCCCGAAAGAATCGATACCGTAGTGGTTTCCGCCCAGCATGACCCGGAAGCGAGCCATGAGCAGATTGAAAAGGATATCATTGAAAATGTAGTGAAAAAAGTCATTCCGGCAGAGCTGTTGGACGATAAGACCAAATATTATATCAACCCCACAGGGCGTTTCGTTATCGGCGGACCCATGGGTGACAGCGGCCTGACGGGCAGAAAGATTATTGTGGATACCTATGGCGGCTATGCTGCCCATGGCGGCGGTGCTTTCAGCGGCAAAGACCCCACAAAGGTAGACCGTTCCGCTTGCTATGCCGCAAGATATGTGGCGAAAAACATTGTTGCCAGCGGTATTGCGAAAAAATGCGAAGTACAGCTTGCGTATGCCATCGGCGTGGCAAAGCCCGTATCCATTCTGGTAAATACCTATGGTACAGGCAAAATCTCCGATGAGGAAATTACGGAACTGGTGCAGAGAAACTTTGATTTGCGTCCTGCGGCGATTATTAAAAATTTCGACTTAAGAAGACCCATTTATCAGCAGGTAGCGGCTTACGGTCACTTTGGCAGAACAGACCTGGATTTGCCTTGGGAAAAGACCGATAGAGTGGATATTTTCAAGGATAAACTGTGACGGAAGAAAAGGCTGTCCCTTCGGCAGTCTTTTTCTGTCCCAAAAGAGAGAAGGTATGACGATGAATGAACAGTTATATCAGCTGTTGCAGCGAGCGGAACGGGATTTTGCCCTGCGGGAGCGTATCTGGGCAACAAAGAAGGAGAAAGACCCCGCTTTGGCATTGTGCGAACTTTGTACGGCGGAGGGATTTCCCCTGACTGTGGGAGAATTGTTTGCCGAAGGGGAGGAATTTTTCTGCAATCTGTTCCGAAGCTGTAACGGCAGTGCCGTACAGCCTTTGGACGGTTGGGACGACCCCTATGATATGTTTTTTGCCGCTATGGAAGGTTTGCGAACGGAATAAAAACAGCCCTGCCGGAAAATATCCGGTGGGGCTGTTTTTGTGAGAGGGTGTATGTTGCAATCCATTATCCTGCCTTCTGTTCCAGACGAAGCCGGTCGGCAATCAAAGCGATGAACTCGCTATTGGTAGGTTTTCCCTTGTGGTTGTTGACGGTGTAGCCGAATAAAGCGTCAATGGCGTCCACCTTACCCCGATTCCATGCCACCTCAATGGCATGGCGAATGGCACGTTCCACGCGGCTGGGGGTGGTGTTGCATTTTTTGGCGATGGAGGGATAAAGCTCCTTGGTGATATAATTCAACACGTCCATATCGTTGACGCTCATAATGATGGCCTCTCGGATATAATGATACCCACGGATATGGGCCGGTACACCGATTTCATGCAGGATATTGGTAACTTTTGTTTCCAAATCATAGGACGATGGGGAAGCGGTGTTTTGCATGGGGATGCCTGTTTTCACTAAGGGGCGCTGTTCCTGCATCAGCTGGCGGATACGTTGGGTGAGGGCCTCCATATCAAAAGGCTTGACCATATAGTACGCAGCACCGAGATCCAATGCCTTTTGCACCACCTTATCCTGACTGAGAGCGGAAAGTATGATGGTTACGGGGCGTTCTTCTTCCGGGTTTTTCTGTAAGCGTTCCAATACGCCCAGTCCGTCCAGCCGAGGCATAATGCCGTCGATGATGGCAACGTCGGGGTGGCTGTCGCGGATTTTGTTCATGGCATCGATGCCATCTACCGCCACGGCAACCACGGCAATATCCTCCTGTTTATTCAAATGATTGACGATAATATCGCAAAAATCCTTATTATCGTCAGCCAGCAATACTTTTATTTTATTATGACTCAAAATAATCCCTCCGATTGTTGTTTAATGAATGATTATGCAGATATTCCTTGCTTTTGGGTTGATTATAGTATAGAAAAAACAGGGTGACAAGAACCATTCGCCAGACAAATTATGCCTGAAAATACGGGGAAAAACGATAATTTGCCAAACTTTTCATGGGGGAATATTACCGGTGTCGCACAGTGTCAAAGGGTGTCTGTCGAAAGGCAGAAGAAGGGAGAAAAATGCAGGAAAAGGAAGGGAAAAAATTGCAGAAGAAAGGCTTGACGAAAAAACAGGGAGAACGCTGATGAAACAGCATACTCCCTGATTTTTTATGACTTATGTTGTGCGAAGGGCGGCGATACGGTCTGTCAATGCGGCGAACTCCGCCAGACCCAATGCCTCTCCGCGGATACGCTCGTCCCAGCCGAGGCCTTGCAGGATTTTTGCCAGCTCCGCCTTGGAAAGCTCCATATTTCCCTGATTGAACAGACTGTTTAGGAGGGTTTTCCGCCGCTGGCCGAAGGCGCATTTGACGATATGGAAAAATAATGCCTCGTCGGCGGTTTTTACCTTCCGCTCCGGCAAAACCTTTAGCGTAATTACAGCAGATGCCACCTTGGGGCGTGGCATAAAGCAGGAGGGCTGGACAATCATGTCCAAATGGGCATCACAATAATACTGCACCGCAACGGAGAGGGCACCGTATTCCTTTTCGCCGGGGCCGGCCTGCATACGCTCCGCCACCTCCTTTTGCACCATAACGGTGATGCTTTCTACATGACGCTCCTTTTCCAGAAGGTCCATCAGAATGGGCGTGGTGATGTAATAGGGTAGATTGGCGACTACCTTAATGGGTTTGCCGCCGTTTTTCTCTTGAATGATGGTGTCAATGTCTGTTTTCAAAATATCCTGATTCAAAATTTCGACGTTTTCATATTCCCCTAATGTCTGGGAAAGTATGGGGATAAGAGTGGCATCGATTTCCACGGCCACCACCTGCTTTGCCGTTTCTGCCAAAACCTGTGTCAGTGAGCCGATACCGGGGCCGATTTCCAGCACACAGTCCTCTTTGGTGATGCCGGCGCATTGGGCGATGCGTTCCAAAATATTGGAGTCAATCAGAAAATTTTGCCCGAAGTTTTTTTTGAAGGAAAAGCCGTTGGCTTCTATGATTTGTCTTGTTCTGCCGGGGGTTGCAATCCGTTCTGCCATAATTTCCTCACTTTCAGAATATGCGTCCGAGGACGCCAAAGCTCAGTATTGAAACGATAATGCCTGCCGTCAATATACCTACCATAATCACAGGGAATGTTTTCTTAGGGTCCATACCCAGCAAAGCGCTGATGAGGGCGCCCATCCAAGCGCCCGTTCCGGGCAGAGGAATGGCCACAAATAGGAATATCCCCCAGTAGGCATATTTTCTTATGGTTTCGCTTTTTTGCTCGGCTCGCCTTTCGCACCAGTCCACAAAGCCCCGCAGGGGTGTGTGTTTCAGTACACGAAAGATATAGCGGATAAAAAGCAGTATAAAAGGAATGGGCAGGATATTGCCGAGAAAGGCAATAATGAAAGTAGGGAGCCATTCCATCTGCATAGCGAAACCGGCGATGATACCGCCCCTTAATTCCAAAATGGGCAATAAGGAAACGATGAATACAATCAGTTCCTTGGAAAGACTGCCCTGTAAATTTGTCACGAACCAATTTGCAATGGTTTCTGCCAAAATAAATCCCTCCTGATAGAAAAGTGTAAGGCATAGCCCGAAAGGGAAAATGCCGTATACTTCATAGTATCACAACAACAGCGAGGATACAAGGAAGAATCTGTCGTTTTCAGATTGTATTTTTTTATGTAATTAGGGGAATTTTGCGGTGTTTTGCTTGCATTCTCCGGGGGGATATGCTTAAATGAAGCCAAACAAAGAAAGACAGCAAGAACGGAGGGAATAGAGGGATGACAGAGGAATTAAGGGCGAAGATGATGGGTGTGAAGCTGACGAAAAAGGAAAGGCTCATTGGGGAATTTATATTGGACCATTTTTCGGAGGCCTGCTTTATTACTTCAACAGAGATTGCAAAACGACTTCATATCAGCGATTCCTCTGTCATTCGTTTTACCAAAACATTGGGTTATAGCGGCTATATGGATTTCCAACGCAGTATCCGCAAGGTCTATACGGAACGCATCAATAGCGTACCGGATTATATCACCATTCCATCGGAGCGGCTGCGGCAGAGTGTAGACGGTCTGGAGCAGAAGGATATTCTGGAAACTTCTTTTTCTAATGTAATGAAAAATCTGGAGTCCTGTATCGGTTTTAATGATGTGATTGATTTTGAAAAAGCGGCAGAGGCTATTGTGCATAGCAAACGGAAGTTTATCGTCACCTCCAGAGCCGATAGCGGCATCGGGGATCTGCTTTTGCTGCCCTTAAAGCATATGCTGTCCGATGTGTATGAAACGGCTCATCCGGCCTTAAATGTCATCGACCATCTGTGTGATATTACAGAGCAGGATTGTATCATTATGATTAGCTTTCCCCGCTATTCCCGATTGGATTTTTTGGCGGTGCAAATGGCGTATGAGGCAGGGGCGAAGGTGATTTTGATTACGGATAAGGCCAGTTCCCCTCTGGCTCGGTATGCGACACAAATTTTGCTGGTCAGTGTGGACAGCAACGCTTTTTTCAATTCCTATGTAGCGGTTGTGTTCGTGGCAGAATTGCTTTGTGCTTTTATCAGCAGAAGAATGGGCTATGCTACGGGAGAAAAGCTGGAATTGATTGACCGATATATTTCTAAGCTGGAATTATATTGATAGAAGATGAAAAAAAGAAAGGTTTTATTTTTGGTTTGTGCCGCAGAGTTTGCCTTTGGCATAAAAACCCCCTGAAATATTGATTTTCAGGGGATTTTTGCATCCTATCCAATTCAATAACGGTGATTGACATACTCGTCAATGACTGATTTTCTGCTTTCCTCATGAAACACACCTTCTTCCCGCAGGCACTTCAGAATCAAGGGGCTGGTAGAATGGAGGATAATATTTTCTTCTTCTATTACGATTTCAAACAGCTTTCCTTTCAGAAAACGGCTCCGCACCTTTACGAAATAGGCCTCCACCCCTTTATAATCCAGCATACGCAGGGCGGTTAATGTGGCTCTGTCCTTTTTGCTGTAATAATAATTGCTTTTTTCGATATAATCCCGTTTCAGTTCATAGTCCATGTCCCGCGTGGTGCTGATGGTTTTCATTTCCTTTGCCAGGGCATTATAATATTGGTAATTGAATAGAGCCTTTTCTACCGTATCCATATTGCGGAAAGGGCCGATGTCGCCATAGACCACCGCCTCGTAATTGCGGCTGAGATATTCCCGCTTGGTCATATCGCCTTTGGCGTATTGGTCGATTAGGCTTTGTCTGTATTTGAAATATTTTTGTATGGCATTCATAAACGAGCCTCTTTTCCAATGATTCCCTGTGGTATGCCTTCTTTTGCCCTGTTACAATAGAAGTAACAATATGCGTAAGGCAACACAGGGAGGATACATAATGCAGACTTTTTTGGAATATTATCAACAAAAAATACAACCGCAGTTAGCAGAAATAGATGTTTTTTTGAAAACGGAGGAGCCGCCCTATGCCATTGACAGGGTATCGGCGTTATTAGACATTCCGCCCGAGGAGGGGGAACGGCTTTTGACGGAGGAGAAGGTTTCCCTTGTGACAAGGGGGGTATTTCTCCATTTTATGCAAAGAGGCTCATCGCCTTTGTGCCGTATGTTCCGGCGGGAGCTTTCCTGCGGCTCTCCCCAATGGTACACACCGGAGCAAATTTCCTATATCTATAACCTGGATATCGCCGATGTGGAAGGGGCGGCAAGGGAGATGGGAGAAAGTTGCTTTTCCGCCAGAACCCTGCCGCAGTTGTTTCGGCATATCCTTATTTCCGATAAACAATATCAGAAGTAAGGCTATGGGCGGCATCTTCACCGGCAAGGAGTTCTGCCAGTTTCAGGGCAAAGGGTACGGCTGTGCCGGGCCCCCTGGAGGTGATGACATTCCCATCGACACAGACCTCTTGGGTGGAGCAAATTGCACCGATGAGATGTTCCTCCATGCCGGGGTAGATGGTAGCGGTTTTGCCTTTCAAAATGCCCAATCTGCCCAGAATCATGGGGGCGGCACAGATGGCACAAACCGGCTTTCCGCCATGGAAGAAGTCCATGAGAAGAGAGCCAAGACCTTGGTGAGCCTCCAAGTTTTTTGTGCCGGGCATACCGCCGGGTAAAATCAGAGCGTCTGCTTCAGCGGGGGCGATTTCCTCAAAAAGCAAATCTGCCATATAAGTAATGCCATGAGCGCCGGTAACGGTCTTTTTTCCTGTTATGGACACAAATTTTGCATCTATGCCCACACGGCGTAATAAATCCACGGGGGTAACGGCTTCCATTTCTTCGAAGCCCTCTGCTAAGAAGATATATGCTTTTTTCATGAGAAATCCCTCCTAAAAAATTGTTGTGGGGCATTCGCCCTATGTGCAGACGTTTATCGGCAGGTATCCGTATGCAAGCGTCCGCCTACCTGCTGATAAACGCTGCCCGCACGGCTCATTTCTATTCAGTGTACCTCATTTTTATTATTTTATCAACCGATTGCATCTATGGCATATCTTGACAGTCGTATCCGACCCGAGGTATCCTTTGAAAAAAGGAGGGCACATCATGGAGATAGAACGGAAATTTTTGACAAAGAGCGAAGAAATCCCCTTTGATATCACGGCATACCCTTATCTGGACATTTCTCAGTCTTATCTATCCTTTTCCCCCACCATTCGTTTGCGTAAAAGCAACGAGGACTATATCCTCACGGTAAAAGGAAAGGGGCATTTGGCACGAGAGGAATTTGAACTGCCGCTCAGCCGCCGGGAATACGAAACGCTTCTTTTGAAAACAGAGGGCAATACGGTTAGGAAAAAGCGCTATTTGGTACCCTTGCCGGAAGGCTTGACGGCGGAAATTGATATTTATGGAGGCGAGCTGATGGGTCTGGTCACTACGGAGGTAGAGTTTTCCTCTCTTCAGGCGGCGGCAGACTTTTGTCCGCCCCTATGGTTTGGGAGGGACGTCAGTCGGGAAAAGGCGTATAAAAACACAGCCCTTGCCCAATATGGCTTACCGAAGGAACTACTGAAATAAGAACAGTGGTTCTTTTTCTTTTGCCTGCGTCATAAGCTATAAAAACGGTTTGCAAGACAAGCAGAGCAAAGGGGAGAAGGATATGTATAACAGGAGATATGAGAAGCTGTTTCTGATGCTGCGGCAGGAAAAGACGGGCTATGCCCTGGGCAAACGCCAGCTGTGGGGCAGCTGTGTGATGGAGATAAAAAACGGCACAGGTAAGCTCCATGTAACGGTACAGGGCTTACGGCCTCTCAGACGGGGTGGTTATGCCGTATATGTGATGGCGGCGGAGGAGAGCCTATATTGTGGTACCATATATCCCGATGCCATGGAGGGTCATGGGGAACTGAAATGGGAGTTTTCCCCCGATGCCGTAGGCAGTGGCAAGAAAGCGGAGGATTTCCATACACTGGTTGTGCTGGCGGATGCGGGGAAGGACGGCAATATTTCTGCCCCTCTGACGGCGTTTTTCGGCGAGAAGCGGGATTGGAAAAAGACATTCCGACCGACCTTGGAGCAAATGGTGCCGCAGGAGGAGATTCGGTTGCAGGCGGCGGAAAGCCTTGCACCGCCCAGAGCCATTTTTTATCCCGCCCCAAAGCAGGAGAAATCTGTATCGGAAGCAAAAGCGCCTAAAACACAAAAAATCCAAACAGAGATGAAAAAAAGCATAGAAACAACGAAAGCTCCGCTGCATCAGCAGATTGCCGAAGAACAGAAGGAAGAAAGCTATCACGGCAGTTTTCGCGGGCTTTTGGCGAAATTTCGGCAGGAGTTGGAGGAGTTGGAGGAAACAGGCATTTTAACAGCGGAGGAAACGGCACAGATTCGTCGTATCGGGGCAGAGGAAATGCCGGCGCCTGCCCGGGAAAGCACTGCCCGTCAAGAGCCGGTGGAGCAGAATGTGGAGGAGCCGCCCACCGATGCGAAGCCACAGAAGGATTATTTTGCCAATCACCAGGAATTGGAGCCTTTTCGGGACGGGCAGGCATGGAAGTATCTTTCTCTGGAAGAAATGGTGCTTCTTTCGCAAATTCCCTTGAAATGGCAGAAGGAATTTTTCTTTCTCTTGCCCTATCGGCGGTATCGTCATTTGATTTTGCGGCAGGAAGAAGGCGGATTTTGGCTGGGTCTGCCGGGTTTTTATCGCAAAGAGGAAGAGCAGGACGCCCGCCGCTTTGGCTTTGGCGAATTTCGTCCCGTGGAGGACGATTGGGGCTATTGGCTGTCCTTTTTGCCGGAGGAGAAACAGTAAAAATAGGATTGCCATAAAAGGATTTCGATAGTATGATAGGGGAGATGAGAAAAATTCGGCAACAGAAGGAGTGTACCCATGAGAGTCAGAAAGAAACCCTGGGCGGAACAGGAATTGCAGAATAATCCCCTTGTGATACAGAATGCGGCGGAGAAAAAAGGCAAATGGGCGGCATATTTCGGCAATGAAAACCCTATTTATGTAGAAATCGGCTGTGGGAAGGGCGGCTTTCTTACCAAGAATGCAGAGGCATTCCCCGAGGTGAATTTTATTGGTATTGAGCGCCAGCAAACGGTGCTGGCAGTGGCGGCAAGGCGGGCGGAGGAGCTGCCTAATCTTGCCTTTGTATGGGATAATGCCAAAAACCTTTCGGAGCTGTTCGAGGTAGGGGAATTTCGGCGGCTATACCTGAATTTCAGTGACCCTTGGCCCAAAAAACGTACCTATAAACGCCGCCTGACTTATCGGGAGTTTTTGCAGGAATATCGGCATATCATGGGGGACGGTGCGGAGGTGT
This sequence comes from Anaerotignum sp., assembly GCA_017523325.1. Taxonomy (GTDB): domain Bacteria; phylum Bacillota; class Clostridia; order Lachnospirales; family Anaerotignaceae; genus Anaerotignum_A. Next base: position 22,277 of record JAFWWO010000056.1, read on the forward strand.
TTTTTAAGACGGATAATCGGGGGCTGTTTGAATTTTCCCTGAACGAATTTTGTGCCGATGATTGGAAGCTGTCCAACATCAGTTTAGACCTGCATCATAGTGACTTCGTGGGCAATATCATGACGGAATATGAAGAGAAATTTTCAGCCGACGGTGCGCCCATTTATCGTCTGGAGGCCAGGTATGGCAAAAGAATAGAATCGGATACTCTGTAAAAACAGAGCAGAAGGCCAAGTGCGTTCTCTCATTTTCATACCATAAAAGTGTAGCAGATAGGGGAAGATTCCCTGCTTGCTGCACTTTTTTATATTAAGTAGGAGAAGTCGTTGGTCTTGAGATAGGAAAACCTATGCACAAAAGTTGAAGTTTCTTTTGACTTTTGTCGGCGGGTTTTTATGCAGAAACTTATCCCATAATAAAAGAGAGCGCCCGGGAAAAGAGTGCTCTCGTGGGATGCGGTTATTATTTTGTCAACGATTTTTTTCTGTTGTATCCTCTGCCAGAGCGGATAAAAAGCTGCGATAATACTGATTGACGTGTTTTCGCCAGTTGCGGCAAACCTGTAACGCCTGTGCTTTGGAAACCACAGAAACATTGATTTCCATAAGGGTAGCACCTGCATCGTCGCAAAGGGAGCATTTCACCAAAAAGTCCCCGTTTAATTCAGGGAAATAGTTGGCGGTAACGGCATATTCTGCTCGAATCCGCTTGCTGTTTTCTCGCACATAGATACCGATTTCATTTTTGACCTCGGCAGAGATGCGGTTTATGAAATAATTGACCACATCTTCTCCTTCATCGGTAAGGGTGTAACGGGTATTGTTTTGTTCTTTGGTTTTTTCCAACCAGCCTGCCTCTGTCAGTTCTGCCAGATACTGCTGTACGGAAAAATAATCCATATAGTTTTTAGAAAGCAGGAATTGACAAATTTCGCTATTGGAAAGGGCAATCCCCATTTTCTGTACCAGATGCAGTATAATCAGCTTATGCTCTGCCAGTTGTTCAATGGAATCGGGCATGAAAAAAACCTCCTTCACAAAACTAATTTCTTCGTAAATCCTATTCTATCACATTTCGGCAAAAAAGACAGCAAAATCTGTAAAACTTTCATGCTTCCGTAAAATCTTTCCCCTGAAAAATGCCCCGTTCCCGTAAAGAGCGATGAATGCTGTTTAATACATCTCGCTTATGTAGGCTCCACAGAGGTGCGAGAAGGGTGGTTTTGTCCCCGTCTCCGGTCAGGCGGTGGAGAACGATATCCGGCCGCAGACGGGCGATACAGTCTCCCAGAAGGGTGATATAGTCTTCCTTTGTCAAAGGGGTATATTGCCCGCTTTGGTACAGAGGAGCCAAATCGCTGTCAGCCGGGACGTGGAGCAGTTGTAATTTCACACCCTGAATGGGCAGACCATTCAGATAGTCAATGGTATGGAGCATATCCTCTCGGCTTTCTCCCGGTAAGCCTAAAATCACATGGGCGATAACGGGGATTTTTCTTTCGTCTAAAGCCCGAACGGCCCCCTCGAACACGTGATTGCCGTAACCCCGCCGAATACGCTGTGCCGTTTCTTCTTTCGCCGTTTGAAAGCCCAGCTCCACCCATAGCCTGGTGCGGCAGGAAAGTTCTTCCAGTAAATCCAGTACCTCCTCCGGCAGACAATCGGCACGGGTAGCAATGGAAAGCCCCGCCACATCGGGGCAGGCGAGGGCTTCTTCGTATCGCCGACGCAATTCTTCCACGGGAGCATAGGTATTGGTAAATGCCTGAAAATAAGCGATATAGGCGGCATCAGGCCATTTGTCTGCCGTCTGTGCCTTTCCGCGGCTGATTTGCTCCGTAATGGAAAGGGAGGCATTTTCCGCAAAATCCCCCGAACCGCCTGCACTGCAAAACAGACAGCCACGCCGTCCCAGTGTGCCGTCCCGATTGGGACAGGTAAAGCCGCCGTCCAGTGAGATTTTGGCGATTTTTCTGCCGAAAAGGGAGCGATAATATGCATTTAGGCTGGTATAGGGCTTTTTTTCCATAAAAATGCCTCCTTATTTTCGGTTGACTGCGGTTTTTTGCCGCAGTCTTTCGCAAAGGTCGGTCAATGCCTGCCAAGCCTCTTCGTTTTCTGCCGATTGGTGGATTAACATAAGAAAATCCGCCTTACTGCTTTCCAGAAAGGAACGGGTGCGCTCCTCCTTGGGCTCCCGACAGGCAGAAAGAAACAGGGCAAAGCTTTCTTTCGTAATGGCCAGGGGGATACAGGTTTCGATTTTTTCCAGTACATCACCGATGGTTTGGGAATCTGTACCGCAGACCTGTCCCGCCAGATAGTGATAAAAAGAGCGGCTATTGAGAAAAATGACATTGGGCGCCGGGAATAAATCCTTGCCGCCGATTTGCCGCCGCAAAAGAGATAAATAGCCGCAAAGTTCCTTGCGGCTGAGCTGATACACCAAAAGAATCACCTCAAAACAATTGTTGTTCTGAGTGTAATATGTGCGGCAAATGGGAATTTTACAATGTCAGTTTTTTACTCTATCCAATGCTTTAATTCCCGTAATAACAGGGCGTTATGCTCCGGCGAAAGGATGCAAAACCGCAGATAGCTTTCGTCCAAAAAAGCAAAGGTAGAGGCATCTCGAATAAGCAATTTTTTGATGATGAGTTTTTCAAACAGCTCTGCCGCCGTGATACGCTCTGTCAGAAGCTTCAATAATATGAAGTTGGCTTCGGAGGGATACGCCTTCACATTTTTCCATGTGGAAAGCTCTGCCAATGCCTTTTTCCGTTCCCCGGAGATGAGGGATTGACTTGCCTGATGAAAAGCTTTGTCGCAAAACAGATATTCCCCCGCAAAAGCAGCCAGACTGTTGACACTCCAAGGGTCTTGATTGGTTTTCAGCCGTTCCAAAAAGGTCTGATTGGAGGATACGCCATAGCCCAGACGAATGCCCGGTGCGGCAAAAAATTTGGAGGTTCCCCGCACCACAAACAAATTATCGAATTCCGCAGCCAAAGGAATGGCACAAATTTCCGGCAAAATATCGGAAAACTCAATATAAGTTTCATCAATCATGACGGCGGCGCCAATCCTATGACAATGGATCAAGATTTGCCGCATTTGGTCTGTACGAATGACGGTGCCGGTGGGGTTATTGGGATTGCAGGCGATAAATAGCCCGACCTCCGGGGTCAATGCCGCCAGAAGTGCCGGTAAATCCAGACGGAACGCCTCCTCTTCTTTCAGGGGGAAATAGGTAAACTCTCCGCCGGAAAGGCGGATTTCCCGCTCGTATTCGGAATAGGCAGGGCCTAAAATTATGGCATTTTTGGCCTGTACTGTCTGTATAAAGGTAGAAATCAGTTCCGTGGAGCCGTTGCCCACCACAATATGCTTCGGTGTTGCCCCGGTATAGCTGCCGATGGCATTTCGCAGAGCGGTGTATTGCTTATCGGGGTATGTGGAAATAATATGGAGGTTTTCCGCCAGTGCCTTGCTTGCCGTTTCGGGAAAACCCAAGGGGTTGATATTCCCGCTGAAATCAATGATTTCCTCTCTGGGAATGCCGTACATTCGTTGTATCGCATCTAAATCTCCGCCATGCTGGTGCATTAGGGACATAACGACTACTTCCTTTCGTTTTTTTGATTAAAAAAATTCCTCATTTTCTTCCTGTTCTTTGGTTTTTTGGCTTTGGCCGGTAATTCTGGGGTAGAGGAAGAAGGGACTGCCCTTGCCTATTTCCAAAATATCCAATAAAACGCCTGTTTTTTTGCCGGGGTAGGGCAATAGTGTCAGCCGGCTTCCGACAACAAGGGGTAAATCTTCCAGTGTTTTGCCGTTGGTTTTGTTGAGGGAGCGTTTGGAGCCCTTTGCGGAATATTCCAGAGGAAACCCGTTTTCGTCAGGCAAAGAAAGCAGATAATCGGCTTTCTCCTCCAGAAAAAAGGCGGTGCAAAGATCCCGACAAAAGGTATGCAGATCCATATCCGTCCCCACCTCGATGGTTTTCCAAAGGGCATCGTCCTGCGCGGAGGAAACTTTGATGGCAAGGACTTCGGGTACCACCTCTGCAAAAAACATCCATTCCCGCATCTGCAATTCCGCCTCCTGCTCCGCTGCCATGAAAAGCTGTTCGTAGGAAAGGGTCTGAGGCATTTTCTGCCGATCCTCCCCCAATTTTTCCCGATTGGCGAAAAGCTCCTGTGCCAAGGGTGTCAGGCTATAATAAGTAGGTGGGGAGAATAATTCCGCCTCCATGGAATGCCCCACCAAAAACGCCCCGTTCATGTGGTTCACAATTTGAAAAAAATGGAAGGGGGTATAGGCGATGGGGCGGATGAAGCGGAAAAATATGCTCATAGGCATCAAAAACCACTTGTCCAGCATCATGCCGGTAAACAGGAAGGATGAAACAATGGAGCGTTCCTCTTCTGTCAGTTGTTCCGGCGGCGTGTTCCAAATCTCTGAAATATCCACCGATACCCGTTGATAAAACTCCGCAAAAATGCGGTCAATCTCTTTGTGCTCCTTCAAACAGTCGAAAAAGAACTCGGCCGTGACCATATCTTCCTCCAAATCCATCAACTCCGTGAAGCGCTCCTCTGCCAGCCAGCAAGCCCCTTTTCCCAGTTGATAGAGCATATCGTCCGTACTTTGGGCGAAAAAAGGCGGGCAATTATCCGAAGGCTGCAAGCGACGGGTATGAATGGAGGGCAAGGGAAGAAAGAATTCCATGGTCCAAGCCAGTTGGGTCAAATATTCCAGATAAAAGGCATCTTGCAGGGAAAGACGGGAGAGGATTTCCTCTCTGTCCTCCGGCAAAAGAAAGCCGTGGGCATCTGTTTCTCGGTCGGGGGTGCAGTAGTCCACCAATGCCTTTAAGTCCTCCGGCAAAGGGTGTGCCTTTGTGGAATAGGCGTAAAGGTCGAAGTCGTACTTCGCCCCGTTTTTCTGTGGTGTGGTGCGCAGATGATAGGCATATTCCGTATTTTCATCTGTGCCGGACAAATCCATACCAATGATGTTGGCGGGGGAAAGAATGGTATCTGCCGCCAACGCCGTGTAATACCATTTACTGAAGGCCAGAGGTGCCATTTTCAGCAGAGGTGCTTGTGCGGGCTCGTCCATTTTTCGCCGTAGTGTTTCATAACCGTTATAAAACAGCTCCAATAGCGGCAAATGCTTGGGCTGTGCAGGTTTTGCCGAATTCATATCAGTACTCCTTTTTTTGGAAAGCATTTTTGTCATAATCTTTTTTATTTTATCAGAAAACAAAGGGCTTGGAAACCAAAAAGCGAAAAAAAGGGCCTTTCGTGAAAAATTCATGAAACGAGAGCGAAAAACAGTGTGTTTTCGGGAAATATAGAGAAAATCCTCCTCCTGCGGACAAAAGTTACATTTTGTGCTTGAAATGACGGAGTATTTATGTTATATTCCTTGTGTCGCAAACAAATGTTTTTTTATGAAAAACAGGAGGGATTTTTTTGAAGGAGGATAAGAATTTTTTTATCGTTGATAAAAGCGTATTGCCGGAGATTTTTTTGAAGGTAATGGATGTTAAAAATCTCTTGGAAAGCAAAAAGGAGAAAACCGTACAGGATGCGGTGAACCGTGTCGGAATCAGCCGCAGTGCCTTTTATAAATATCGGGACGCCGTACACCCTCTTTATGAAAACACCCGTGGGAAAACGGTGACCATTTCCTTGAATATGGATAATACGCCAGGGCTTTTGTCGGCAGTGCTCAATAGCATTGCCACGGAGGGGGCGAATATTCTGACCATCAATCAGACCATTCCCATCAACGGCATTGCCAATGTGACCGTTACCATTGAAACCAATGAAATGCGGGGCGAGTTGGGGCAGCTGATGGGGCATATTGAGGAATTGCGAGGCATACACTCTCTGAAAATCATCGGCAGAGAATAAAATGAAAATATGGAGGATATGACATGATACACATACGAATACCGGCAACATCAGCCAATATGGGTCCTTGCTTTGACAGCATGGGGGTGGCGTTACAGCTGTATAACCACCTTTGGGTAGAGGAGATACCGGAAGGCTTAGAAATCATATTAAAAGGGGAGCACGCATTGGAAATTCCCAGAGATGAAACCCATTTGATTGTGCAGACCATGCAGTATTTTTACGACCAAAAAGGGCTGAAAATGCCGGGCTTACGGCTGGTTCAGGAGGATTATATCCCTATGGTGCGGGGGCTTGGCAGCAGTGCGGCGTGCATTGTCGGTGGGCTGTTGGCGGCCAATGAGCTGGCGGGCAGACCCTGCGATAAGGAGGAACTGGCGCAGATGGCATCCCGTTTGGAGGGACACCCCGATAACTCCAACCCTGCCATATTCGGCGGTGTAGTGGTAGGTGCCATAGAAGAAAATGATATGAAATATGTCCGTTTGGAGTTGCCCGATGATTTGGTTTTTGCTATAATGGTACCGGATTTCCCTGTTTCCACGGAAAAGTCCAGAGGTGTTTTGCCCAAGGAATATTCCCGGGCAGATGTGGTGTATAACGTATCTCGTGGGGCTTTGCTTGTGGCGTCTTTGCTGACGGGGAAATATGAAAATCTTGCTATGGCAATGAAGGATAAAATCCACCAGCCTTACAGAAAGGTATTGATTGACGGTATGGAGGATATTTTTGCCCATGCAGAGGGCTTTGGCGCCATTGCCTGCTATTTGAGCGGCGCAGGCTCAACGCTGATGGCTATGGTCACGAAGGATAAAGCGGAGGAGTTCGGGAAGAAAATGTCTGCATATTTGCAGACCCTGCCGCATAATTGGGAATTGACATTATTACAGCCCGATTTGGAGGGTGCCAAAATTGAGATGGAATAATATAGGAGGATAACGGGAATGTTGATTGTGCAGAAATACGGCGGGAGTTCCGTCGCAAATGCAGAAAGAGTTTTCAATGTTGCAAAACGCATCATGAAAGCAAAGGAAGAAGGCAATGATGTAGTGGTTGTTTTATCTGCGCAGGGCAAAACCACAGACGGATTGATTGCCAAAGCAAAAGAAATCAATCCCAACCCAAGCCGTCGGGAGATGGATATGCTGTTGTCCACGGGGGAACAGCAATCGGTGGCGTTGATGGCCATGGCTCTGAATGCACTGGGTGGTCGTGCCATTTCCTTAAATGGCGGACAGGTGGGTATTGAAACCACCA
>JAFWWO010000057.1 GCA_017523325.1 Anaerotignum sp.
CGAACGAACGAACGAACGAACGAGGGTATTTATACCCTTTTTTCGGCGTGGAAAAACAACAGAACATATCAAGCACATCATTGTGGCATTGAAACGTGCCGCTTTGGTGTAGTTTTTTGCCTGAATGGAGGTGGTGCGTATTGATTGCCCGTTTCCATTCCTCTCGGGACGACCCGAAGGGAGCAAATGAACCGAAAAATGAACAAAAAATTTGAAAGGAAGGTATTTATATGAAACACAAAACAAGAAAGTTATTTAGCATTTTCCTCGCCCTCGTCATGGTTTTGGGGCTTGCCCCTGCCATGAGCGTTCTGGCGGGGCCGACGGTGAATGTGGATACGCCCGATGTAGCTATCGAAGGGCCCGATGGATCTTTCGACTATACCGTTGCCTTTAATGCCAACGGACACGGCATAGCTCCCGATCCCCAGACGGTGAAGAGCGGCGAGACGGCTACCAAGCCCGCCGAAGACCCCACGGCAAGCGGATGGAAGTTCGGCGGCTGGTACATGGAGAAGGAGTGTAACACCGAATTTGATTTTTCTACCCAGATTAATGGTAACATCACTTTGTTTGCGAAATGGACAGAGAACAGCGGCTCCGGCAGTGGCAGTGCAACCACAAAATACACCCTGACCTATGAATCCAATGGCGGAAGCAAAATTGCAGCGACAAAGCACGTGAAAAATGCTACGGTAAACCTGACTGCAACACCTACCCGTGAGGGCTACGATTTCACAGGCTGGTTTGCGGAAGCGGATTTGACGAACAAAATTACTTCTATCAAAATGGATAGCAACAAAACCGTTTATGCAGGCTGGGAAGAAAAAGGCGAAAAACCCGGTACAGATACCCCCGGCATTATTACTCCCGACGCCCTTGGCGGAGATAACCACATTGCATATGTAGTGGGCTATCCCGACGGTGCGTTCCGACCTGACAGACCTGTCACAAGAGCCGAGACAGCATCCATGATCTATCGCCTTCTGAAGGCTGAACGCAGAGTGCAGATATATACAACAACAAATCATTTTAGTGATGTAAAAGCAACATCATGGTATAACGAAGCTGTTTCCTCCATGGCAAACGGCGGATATGTTGTGGGTTATCCCGACGGCACTTTCGGCGGAGGAAAGAATATTACCAGAGCAGAATTTGTGACCATGCTCGTAAACTTCATGGGCGTCAGCGAAGGAACGGCGGTTTTCAGCGATGTAAAAGAAAGCCACTGGGCATATAAACAGATTGCAACTGCATCCAAAGGTTTGGTAGCGGGCTATCCCGATGGAACATTCAGACCCGACCAACCCATAACAAGAGCAGAAGCCGTATCCATACTCAACAGAATACTCAACCGTGGCGTAAACGAAACAAGCAGACTTGGCGATTTCAAAAACTTCATGGATAATGCCGCCCCTTCGGCATGGTATTACTTTGAAGTTATAGAGGCTGCAAACAGCCATGAATACGAGGGCAGACGTCCTAATGAGAACTGGCTCTCCATTATAACGAACTAAAGAATACGGTTACAAAAAAGATTGATTTTTAGAAATATTCCATAAAAACAACGGCGGCAGGGAAAAATCCCCGCCGCCATTCTTTTTGTGCCGTTTTATGGGTGGTTATTCTGTTTTATCGGTTTCTTTTTCCGGCAAATGACAGGAGGCATGATTGGCACAGCCCGCACAGCCGTTTTCGCAGGAGTGATTTTTTCGCATCGCCTGTGCTTGCTTTTGCATTTTTCTGATATTGAAAAACACCAGGCAAAAAATCATAATTGCCGGTATGATTTTTGTGACAATCACTGTGTTATCCATTGTAAGCATTACGCCATCTCCTTTTAGATATAACGGTCCATATATGCATGGAGCTTCTTTTCCCATGCCTTTTCGTCTACCAAATTTTTCGCCAAATCCTCAATATACAGCCGGTCGCTTTCCCGCAGGCGATACAGTTGTTTCCAGTCCAGAGGAAAGCCCATGCGACGTGCCAGCTGGTATTTTCTCTGCTCCAATTCGGGCAAAGCCAAAAAGGAATCAATATAATCCAGCATCCAAGGGATTTCCGTGTCCATATATCCGTTGACCTCCTGCAACAGGTTGATAATATGGTCGCTGGTGATTTTCCCATGGGCTTTCGTGGGGTCGATATGGGCAATCATATTGCGTATCTCCAAAAGTTTTTCCATATCGGTGCCTTCTGTCCAGCCGCCGGCGTCCCGCACCTCCTCCATCAAAGAGCCGGTACGCAGAACAAAAGTCCGCAGGCGTACAAAATTGGGATCCACAGCATTGATGACCTTCGCTGTTTCTATGGCGTTATCCGTAGAAAGCTCTCTGCCGCCTACCCCCGGCATGAAATAGATGGAAAGCTCAATGCCTGCCTCCCGCACTTTTCTGCCGCCGATGATTTGCTCCTCTTGGGTTGTGCCCTTACAGATGAGCTGAAGTACCTTATCGGAGCCTGATTCATAGCCGGAATGGATACGGTTCAGCCCTGCATCGTGGAGCATTTTATAATCCGCCTGCGAAATTTTTGCCAACGTATTGGCCCTGCCGTAAGAGGTGATTCGCTGTATCTCCGGCAGACGTACCCGCACATAACTGACAATCTCCGCCAGCCATTCCGGACGCAGCACCATAGTATTGGCATCTTGTAAAAAAATCGCCTGTCTGTTTCCTTCTGTCAGCCAGATAAACACCATCTGATAGCACATTCGCTCCTCCGCCGTGGCAAGGGATTGATATTCCTGATTGATTGCCTCCATATCATAATCCCCGTCTTTGAAATGGGTCAAAATACGGTCACGGTATTCCGCCATGGCATCAATATCTTTTTTCACCTCTGCCACCGGGCGGGTGTGAAAATCATTTTTTTTATAAAGCATACAAAATTTGCATTTGTTCCACGGACAGTTCTCCGTCACCCGCAAAAGCAGGCTATTTGCCTCGCTGGGCGGACGAATGGGCCCGATTTTGAAAACACCCGGTTCCATAGTATTCTCCTTTTTTCTCTGAAATTATTTTAATTGTAGCAGATTACCCGAAAAAAGCAAGGTCGACCGAGTTTTATAGTGACTTTTCTGTTTTTTTGTCTGCCTAGAGCATGGCCTGATTTGCAGGCATTTTATTGTGCGTTCTACTCATATTTTCGTCCCTTTGCAATATATTGATAGTAAAAAACATTGGAGGGCATTATGAATTTTTTGAAAGTCATACATATTCACAAAAAAGCCGTAATGGGCGTGATATGTGGCGTTGTACTGCTTTCTGCCGCCACTGTTACTCTGCCGCCTGCCGCAGCGAAGGTTTCTGCCATATTGACGGCAAATGAGGAAAGAAAGCTACCCATTTACTGCGTGGATACGGAAAAACCGCAAATTTCCATTAGCTTTGACGCCGCATGGGGTGCCGATGATACAGATGATCTGCTTCGGATTTTAGAGGAAAATGATGTCAAAGCCACCTTTTTCCTTTGCGGCTATTGGGTGGAAAAATATCCTGAGGAAGTGAAAAGAATTGCAGAGGCGGGCCATGATTTGGGGAATCACTCCGCTACCCATCCTCATATGAGCCAAATATCTTCTGAAGAAATTGCAAAAGAACTGGCGGACTGCCACCGGAAAGTTAAGGATCTCACAGGTATTGAAATGGATTTGTTCCGTCCGCCCTTTGGGGAATATGATAATCATGTCATTGAAACGGCAACGGAAAATGGGTATTATACCATTCAGTGGGATATTGACAGCTTAGATTGGAAGGAACAAGGGCCCCAGGCGGAAATCAACCAAGTCCTCAATCATAAGCATTTGGGCAATGGTTCTATCGTGCTCTTCCACAATGATGCGAAATATACACCGGAGGTATTAGATACGATCATAAAAGGGCTGAAAGAAAAGGGCTTTGAACTGGTACCTCTATCAGAGTTGATTTTGCGTGAGAATTTTGAAATGGACCATGAGGGCAGGCAAAAATCGGTTTCGGCAAGTTAAAATTTGAAAAAATATTGCTTGCCCATAGGAGATGATGTTCTTACCTGTCCTGTGGGATGAGAGCGGGCTCATCATTGGAATATTATGGGGTTTCGTTTTTACGGTTGACGAGCAGACCATTTGTATGCATTGAAGAGATTGATCGGAATAGTTCCGCTTTTGGTGGTCAGGCGTTTCGTAGATCAATCTCTTTTTTCTGTTTGGCGAAGGATTGATATTTATAGTTGTAATTATGAGGACAATAATAAGAGAAAAATGCAAAAAATGGCAAATTGTTCTTGTGTCGTGGAAAAATGTTTGCGAAAAAAAGACAAAATCTGTTGACAAGGGGATTTTTCGTGTTAAAATCTTAATATCACATAAAAAATAAAGAACAAAAGAAGATAAATGATGGAGGAGCGGTATGGAACAGATTGTCAGAAAAATTGCCCTGCTGGGTATGGGTACGGTAGGCAGCGGCGTATATCAAATCATCGAAAAACAGAGAGCGGAAATGCCCCATAAAATCGGAGCTGAACTGGAGGTTGCGAAGGTTCTTGTGCGGAATAAGGCGAAATATACCGCTCTCGTTCCCCAGGATAAGCTGACGGATCAGTGGGCTGATGTGCTCAATGACGATACCATTGATATTGTGGTTGAGGTAATGGGCGGTATCGAGCCTGCCCGCACCTACATCAAGGAGGCCTTGAAAAAGGGAAAGCATGTGGTGACGGCGAATAAAGACCTGATGGCTATGCATGGTCACGAATTGCTGGATATTGCAAAAAGCCAAAATTGCGATTTGTTGTTTGAGGCCGCGGTGGCAGGGGGGATTCCCATTATCCGCCCCTTGAAGCAATGCTTGGCGGGAAATGATATTTCGGAGGTTATGGGCATCATCAACGGCACAACCAACTTTATTCTGACCAAAATGACAGAGGAGGGTATGGAGTTTGCCGATGCGTTACAGCTGGCGACGGATCTGGGCTATGCGGAAGCTGACCCTACAGCGGATATCGAAGGATATGATGCCGGACGGAAGCTGGCAATTTTGGCATCTCTTGCTTTCCATACATCGGTCACATTTGACGACGTTTATACCGAAGGGATTTCTAAAATTACGGCCAAGGATATCCGTTATGCCCATGAGCTGGGTTGTGAAATCAAGCTGTTGGGGATTGCAAAGCATACAGAGGACGGCATTGAGGTTAAGATACATCCTACCATGATTCCCCAAAATCACCCGTTGGCAAAGGTCAATGATGCCTTTAATGCAGTATTTGTTCATGGTGATGCGGTGGACGATGCTATGTTTTACGGAAGGGGCGCAGGTTCCTTGCCTACCGGCAGCGCTGTGGTAGGGGATATTATGGATGTGGCGAGAAATATGCTCTTTGGCTGCAACGGAAGAATCGGCTGCACCTGCTATAAAGATATTCCCGTAAAGCAGATGGGCGATACAAAAAGCGGCTATTATATCCGCATGAAATTAGAGGATCGGGCGGGTACGCTGGCGGCTTTGGCAGGCGTGTTTGGCAGCAACAATGTCAGCATCAATAAGCTACTGCAAAAAACAAAGCACGAGGATACGGCAGAGGTCGTAATTGTAACCCACGATGTATTGGAAAAGAAATTTATGGATTCCATTACAGTGATTTCTACCATGTCCATGGTAAAGGAAATTTCCTCAATTATTCGGGTATATCAGACAGCAGACGAATAACAAACAAAACGGGGGTAACTGCCCCCGTTTTTCTATGTCTGTTTTTGGATAGGACAGGTTCTTTGCACCTTTGTCCGCTTTTTTCATATAGTGGGAGAAAGGAGGTGAGGGCATGCTGAAAGCGAGGATACGGGCACACTGTGAGGCCGAAGAAAGCTGCGCTTGTATTATTCTACGGGCCGCCGCTGAGGAATACGGCTTTTCACTGCCGGAAGAACTATTGGAGGCCTGCGGCGGTATCAACGGTGGCTTCGGTATCAATGGAATGTGTGGTGCATTGGTTGCAGCGGTAATGGTGCTGGGGCTTTTGTTCGATGAGGAGGAATTGAAGCTGAAACGGCTTTTGTTTCTTTTGGGGGCCCAGGAACGGCTGGGCGCCACGGATTGTTGCAGGCTTTCGGCGAAGGGGACAGATTGCAGCGGATTGCTGGAGGAAATAGCTGTGTTGTTACAGGAAGTGATAGAAGGAGATGGGCAGTAAGGTTCGGAAAAATTGCCGGTAAGACCATTCATCTGCGGTTACATGGATGGCTGCCGCTCAGACAGATGACTGAATCAATAAAAGACGATATGTCTGAATATGCAGAGCCATATCGTCTTTTTATGTTATTCTTCCGTTTCTGATGGCAGAGCGGGAGATATGTTGGACTGATTTGTTTTTAATTGCTCGTTTTCTCTGCGTAAAGCAGCCATCTGGTTTTCCATTTGCTCCATCTGGGCTTTCCAGCGGGCATTGACTGTGGAAATTTCATCACTGCGTTGGGCCAACAGCAGAGAAAGTTCTTCCATTTGCTGTTTATGGCTTTCCTGCAAGGAGGCAAAGGCTTTTTCATAATCCGGCAATGGATTTTGCCGAGGTTCCTCTTTCGCCGGAGCAGGCTGTGCAGCAAGGGGGAACAGGGCGGGTAAAAATCCATGCTGTGCATCGCCGTATAGCTCAGTGGAATTCAAAGCCATATCCTCTGCACCCAGTAGCTCGCCTTTTGTGCAATAGGCAGGGAAGGGATTTGTATATCGCTCGGCAGGGCCGAAATTACTACCGCCGTTTTGAGAGATGCAGCGCATGGGCTGCCCATTTACCGTCCACATAGCGACGACATTGCCGTTTTCCAGATAAATCACGCAATTATCGCAGTTTCCGTCCTCCCAGAGGATACGGGGTGTACTAATGGCGGCAGTATGCTTATACTGGTAGACCACCTGTGTACGGAACAGGCTCCGCACGATATAGAGCATATGGATTTTTTCGCTGTCATTGACGATGGAAACGTCAATGCAGGGAGAAGGAGTCTGTATCAACGGCGTTACACTGCCCATGGTATAAGGTGTGAGAAGCATTTCTCTGGCACTGATGACATTTCGCCCTGTTCGATAATAAAATATTACGTGTTCCCGACTAAGCCTGCGGGCGAAAAAGGGCGTTTGGTGCATAGGCAGAAAACGGTCGATTTGATAAGGCTTTTCCCATTGACCTTCCCGAAAAGAGGTATAGACCAGAGAATCTACGCCGGTAGATTCTGTGGGCAGGTGATAGACAACATGGAAGGCATCTTCTGTGGGAAGAATAAAGAATTTCGTCTGCCCGGTGTGGTGGGTGCCTGTCATCATGGGGCGGTGCTCCCATTGGGAAAAATCGACGGAGGAAGCAAGGTAAAGCTGTCCGCCATCGCCGGAATACAAGAGATAGACCGTATCCTGATACTGGCACAGAGAGAATACAGGGAAGGTCTTTTCCGCAATTCTTTGCGGTGCGGTCCAACCGTTGGCGGCGTAGCAACGGCAGAATATGTTGCCCTGTTCATAATAAAACAGATAGAAATATCCATTTTTTGTTTTGAGATATTTCACATGGGGATTTTGCATAAAAACGCTCCCTTTGTTTTTTTATCAATTTATGCAGGAGATAAGGAAAAAAGAATATTATCGCAATATTGACGATTACATGCTGTTTGAAAGGCATGAAAGAACTGGAAGAACGGAACAAAAAAATTACCGGAGCAGATATATTGGAGCCAAGGAGGAATTTTCTTTCATTTGTTAGGGGAATGCCGCAGTTGCTGCGGACAAAAACGGGCAGGGGCAGAAAAGCAAACTTGACAATCCTGTTTTTTTTGCTAATCTTAATGGAAGAGATTGCAGCACAAGAAAGGAGAGAGAAATGTGCTTCCTGTAATTATAGATTCGGAATTAAAAAGCCTGTGCCCCGCTGTGGCTTTGGGGCTGTTACAATGCAAGGTAGAGGTGGGCAAGGATAGCCCTGATTTTTTGACGCTGTTAAACGGGAAAATTGCGGAATTGGCAGAAGTAGAACTTTCTCAGGCAAACAAACGGGATAAAATACAGTCCACCCGAAAGGGCTATAAGGCTTTGGGAAAAGACCCCAACCGTTACCGTTGCTCAGCGGAGGCCATGTGCCGCCGTATTGCAAAGGAGCGGGGATTATACTACATCAATAATGTGGTGGATATCAATAACTATCTTTCCATCAAATCCGGCTATTCTATGGGAACCTATGATATCGCACATATCCAAGGGAAGGTTACATGGAAACGGGCGCCGGAAGGAACGGCCTATCAGGGGATTGGCAAAGATGTGTTGAATATTGAATTTTTGCCGGTGTTATTTGATGACCAAGGACCCTTTGGAAACCCAACCAGCGATAATACCCGTGCTATGATTACGGAAGATACCAAAGAAATTTTATTGGTGTATTATTGCTTTGATGGGGGAGAGGAATTGGATAGCCTTCTGGCTGAGGCAAAGGCTTTACTGGAAATTTATGCCGCAGGGCAGGATTTTGAGATGCAAATTCTGCACTGAGAAAAAGCAGAATGAATCATCTTATGGGGTGATTCATTCTGCTTTCGTGTTTTTATCTGTTGCTTCCTTCAGGCATTGGGGGCAATATGTCTTTCTGTAATATGCATATCGGTTTTGGTCAAGATTTATCATACTCTATTTTGATGACGATTCCAACACCTTTGGTTGTTATTCCATTTTCTGATAAACGGTTATCTGATTTTTATATTATCTCGGTAATTCTATGCCGTGATATAATTAAAAAAAATAACCTATATGTATGCAAAGGAGTGACAACTATGATTCAGAAAAATAGTGGTTTTGGCACAAAGGCAATTCACAGTGGCAATGTGAAAGACAAACAGTACGGTTCTTTAACGATGCCTATTTATCAAACTTCCACATTCGTTTTTGAAAACTGTGAACAGGGCGGACGCCGCTTTGCGGGAGAAGAAGAAGGCTATATTTATACCCGTTTGGGTAATCCCACAACGTCTGTGGTGGAAGATAAAGTTGCAGCACTGGAAAACGGAGAAGCTTGTGCGGCGGCATCCAGCGGTATGGGTGCAATTTCTGCCTGCTTATGGAGCATTGCAGCAGCAGGGAAACATATTTTGGCCGATGAAACTTTATACGGCTGTACTTTTGCGTTGTTGCAGCACGGTATGACCCGCTACGGCGTGGAAGTTACGTTTGTTGATACTTCCGATTTGGCGGCAGTAAGGGCAAATTTGAAAGAGAATACGGTTTGTGTGTATTTAGAAACGCCGGCAAATCCCAATTTAAAGATTGCGGATATTGCGGAAGTGGCAAAGATTGCCCACGCATATAATCCGGAAATTAAGGTGGTTTGCGATAATACTTTTGCATCTCCTTATTTGCAAAGACCTTTGGAATTGGGTGCCGATGTGGTGGTACATTCTGCGACAAAGTATCTGAACGGACACGGCGATGTGATTGCAGGTTTTGTTGTGGGCAAAAAGGATTTTATTTCCGAAGTGAAACTGTTTGGCATTAAGGATATGACAGGTTGTGTAATGGGACCTTTCGAAGCGTATTTGATTTTGCGTGGGCTGAAAACTATGGAAATCCGTATGCAGCGGCATTGCGAAAATGCGAAAGCGGTTGCTGAATTTTTGGCAAAACATCCAAAAGTGGAAAAGGTTTATTACCCCGGTTTGGCAGACCATCCCGGTCATGAGATTGCAAAGAAACAAATGTCGGATTTTGGTGGTATGATTTCTTTCGAGGTCAAGGGCGGAAAAGCGGCAGGCATGAAGTTTGTCAATAGTCTTTCCCTTTGCACCGTAGCCGTATCTTTGGGTGATGCGGAAACATTGATTGAGCATCCTGCGTCTATGACGCATTCCACCTATGGACCGGAAGAACTGGAAGCAGCAGGTATTTCTGCCGGGTTGATTCGTCTTTCTGTCGGTTTGGAAAATGTGGAGGATATCATCACAGATTTGGAAGCAGGCTTTGCGAAGATTTGATGCAAAAAAATGAATCAATAAAGGAAGGTGCTATCCTTTTTCGGATAACACCTTTTTTAATATGCTTGAATGATGTTTTCCAAAATTTCAATAAATTCCAAAGCGATAGGAGAGAGGATGCTGTCTTTTCTCTTTAGCCAACCGATACGCATATCTTCCACCGGATCCGCCAAAGGAATGGCACGGATACGAGTATCGCAATAGCCCTTGGGCAAAAGTCCGCTTCCGGTGGAAAGAGCGGTGGTATGTGCCAGAACATTATATGCGGTGGCACGGTCATTAACATATATGATTTGAGAAAAATCAACATTTTGCTGTAAAATGGCTTCCTCGGAAAAGCTGAGGGAAGATTCTTCTTTTTTGGAAAAGACAAGATATGGATATGCTGCCAATTCTTCTTGCGTAATTTCTGTTTTATCAGCATAGGGATGAGTTTCATTGAGAAAAACATGAGGGCGTATTCGTTTTAATTCATGGAATTCCAAATTTTTGGCCGAAAAAAGCCTTGTAAGGGAGGGCTCTGTCATATCGGTCAGGAATATAATGCCCAAATCACTTTTGCCGGTTTGCACTTCTTCAACGACTTTCCCCATAGGACATTCTTTGAATCCGAAACGGAAATGGGGGCTGTTCTGTTTACGTAAAAATTCCACAAATGCTTTTATGCAAAAAGGGTAGCGTTGGGTACTGATGGAAAGCTGATAAGAAAGGGGAGCCTTTTTTTCTATGTAAGTGCTGCGAATTTCCCGATATTGCTCCCAAATAGGGAGAATTTTGGTCAGAAATTCTTGTCCTTCTTCTGTCAGTGCAATGCCGCGGTTGCTGCGGACGAAAACAGTAATGCCGATTTCTTCTTCCAATTCTCGAATAGCGGTAGAAATAGAGGACTGAGAAACAAATAGGTGTTGGGCGGCTTTATTCATGGAGCCACAGCGGTAAATTTCCATAATGTACTCGATTTGAGAAAGTGTCATGGTGTCACCTCGCAAGCAAGAATTATATTTTATATCTTCAGTATATACGGGCAAGGAGAAAAAAGCAAACTTGATAATTCTGTTTTTTTTCTAATCTTAATGGAAGAGATTGCAACGTAAAAAAGGAGAGGAATTGGACGCCCTTCTAACAGAGGCAAAGGCTTTACTGGAAATTTATGCCGCAGGGCAGGATTTTGAGATGCAAATTCTACGCTGAGAAAAAGCAGAATGAATCATCTTATGGGGTGACTCATTCTGCTTTCATGTTTTTATCTGTTGCTTCCTTCAGGCATTGGGGACAAAGTCCGGTAAATTCCAGAGAGTGGCCCGTAATGCGGAAGCCTGTTGTTTCTTCCAATTTTTCTTCCAATTCGCTGAGAGGGCAGGTATCAATAGGAATGACCTTTCCGCAATGATTGCAGAGCAGATGATGGGCATGGTCTTTTTTTGCGATGGCATAATATGCCTTTCCGTCCTGCCGTATGGAGCGAATGAGAATCCCTTTCTCCGTCAGTGCATTTAATGTGCGGTAAACCGTGGAAAGATTTATGGGAAGAATAGACTTCGCCATTTCATGCAATTCCTCAGCGGTGGCAGGATGGGTTTGTTTTTGCAGCAGGAACAAAAGCAACTGCCGTTTTTTTGTTGTTTTCAGTTCGGCTTGTTTTAATAGATTTTGCTCCATTTTCGCTGCTCCTTTTGTATTTTATACTAACATCATAGTATATTGAGCCGGGTTTGTCAATAAAGGGGAAGCTTTGGGTGGTTTTCGTTGCAACCGCAGTATATGCCGTGTTATAATGGAAAAACCGACAAAAACAAAAAGAAGTATCCTTATTTTGCTGTGTTTATGTAAAAGATGATGATATACTGCGGCAAGTGTCGGGAAGGGAAATATTTCTTGGGAAATATTCATTTTTTCGGGAAATAGCGGTTTTTGGGAGGAGATAAAGAATGACAAAAAAAGAAAAGATTGCTGTCATTTTAGACTTATTATATGAAAATTACGGGCCTACAAAATGCTATTTGAACCATGAAAATCCTTGGCAGTTGTTGGTGGCCACCATTCTTTCTGCCCAATGCACCGATGACAGGGTTAATATTGTGACGCAGGATTTGTTTCGCAAATATACCTCCATACAGGATTTTGCCCAGGCTGATTTGGCCGAACTGGAGCGGGATATTCATTCCACCGGGTTTTATCATAACAAGGCGAAGAATATCATTGCCTGCTGTCAAAAGCTGTTGCATGAGTTTGGCGGGGAAGTGCCCTCGGATTTAGAGGCGTTGACGTCTTTGGCAGGTGTCGGCAGGAAAACGGCAAACGTGGTGCGGGGCAACTGGTACGGTATTCCCAGTATTGTGGTGGATACCCATGTGAAGCGGGTTTCTAATCTTTTGGGGCTGACGAAGCACGAAGATCCGGTCAAGATTGAGTTTGACCTGATGAAAATTGTGCCGAAAGAAAAATGGATTGACATCAATACCCAGATGATTGCCCATGGGAGAAAAATCTGTATCGCCCGCAGACCAAAATGCGAGGAATGTTTTTTGTTCCCATATTGCATCGGTGGGCAAAAGCGAAGCAAAACGAAGAAAAAAACATAAATCTATGGATAAAATTAGAAAAGTAACAAAAGCTATGATATTATGATGGAGAATATGAGACAAGCAAATGAAGGAGGCAAACAAAATGAAATGGAGTAAACGAATTTTTGCAACAGCAGCGGCGATGATGCTGGCAATTTCTGCCACAGGCTGTAATAATGGCGGCCCGGCGGTGGAAGAGCTGATTACAAAAGCCCAAAGCACCATGGCAACAGTGGAAAGCATGACGGCGGAAATGACTATGGATATAAATTTGAGCATGGGGAATGAAACCATAGAAGCCGCAACAAAGGCCGATATTCAGACACAGCAGAATCCTATCAAGATGCAGGTAGATGCGGTGACACAAATAAATATGACAGAATTGGATGATATGGAACAGAAAATGCAGATGTTCGGGGAAGAAAAAGATGGAGAATTGATTGTTTATACCAATATGGAAGGGAATTGGTTTAAGCAGAGTATGCCGTTAGATGCCTTGCAGCAATATAGTGCAGAAGAAAATATGAAGTTATATCTGGATAATATCTCCTCCTTTAAGAAAGCAGGGAGCG
>JAFWWO010000058.1 GCA_017523325.1 Anaerotignum sp.
ATTGCGGAGAAAAATCGAAAAACCCCCGCCTGTTGCATACCCTCTGTCAAAGTGCCGAAAAGAATGAGATACCCGCCGATTTGTAAGACCGTCATCATGGCGTCATAAATGGAGTCGGATAGAGCGGAAAAAGGAGAAACCTCCCTTGGAACAGGGGTGTATGTAATGGCGGATAGGGTGGTTTTTTTCTTGCCGAACCGCCAGAATACGCCCGTTGTAACTGCACCGAGAAAACTGCAAAGCAAAAGTGCATAGCCCCAAAAGGCCACGCCGAAAAAAGCAACCCCCACTGTTCCTACCAAAAACAGCGGCCCGGGATTATTGGAAAAGACCAGAATATGCTGGGCATCCTCGAGAGAAATCAGTTTTTTTTCGTATAGCAAAGCGGTGATTTTTGCCCCCATGGGGTAGCCGGAAAGAATGCCCAGAAAAAAGGGGAAAGCGGCGATGCCGGATAAGCCGAATAAAGGTTTCATAATCGGGCAAAAGAAAGCACCGATTTTTTCCGCCACACCCATTTGCAGTAAAAGTCCGCAGGCGGCCAAAAAAGGAAAAAGGGAGGGGAACACCTTTGTCAGCCAAAGCTGAATACTGTTTGCAGAGGCGGTCAGCATGGCTTCGGGATAGCGGAGCAGACAATATAGTAAAAAGCAGGCGAAGCCTCCAAAAAGCAGAGTATCCTTTTTCATGAAACCACCTCGTTTTTTTCATGATAAAAAGCGGAGGGCAATGTAGTACTCTCCGCTTTTATGGTATGCGTTGTTTTTGGGAAAAATGCCGTTTTAAAGAATGACCAGCGGCCGTGTAAAATCCTGATTGGGCATACGGTATAAGGGGTTGGGGTATGCCAGTGCGTGCAGGTCGGTGGCGTTTTTTTCCAGTGCCAGAAGGCGGAAGCCGTCCTCATTGAGTATTTCCGACGCTTTTTTCAAATTGGTCAGAACGGGGCATTTCGCCGCCTCTGTCAAGTCCGCCAGAACCCCTGTGCTTTCTTTTCGGAACCCTAATACACGGATATAGGGAAGTCGCAGTTGACGGAGGACATCAGATGCATCGTTTTCCTGAATATCCAATAGGAGATGCAGTAAAATTCGCTGTATTTTGGTACGGGTATAGCGCTTCGTTTTGATGAAGGAGATCATATCCTCCAAGTCATAACAGCTTTCCAAAGAATGCAGGATGCGGTTTTCCAGACCCTCCGTTACCTCGGCAGTTGCCTTGATTTCTTCGGCGGACATGGTGCGCAGCTTATAATGTAACGCTGCCGTCAGACTTTCCCAAAAGACCGGAGCCGTTCCGAGAGAAAGGGCTTTGTTATAAAGGTTGTGGGTGTTTTCGGGCAACTGGGGCAGGGCTTGTGTGCTGCGATTTTCCGCCAATGCCTTGCGAATGGCGGCGGCGGAGGCAAAGCCATCTGTCAGTGAAGGACTGTGATATGCCCCTTCACGCTTGATGGTCATAGGCTCCATAGCAGAGTGATATTTCTCCAAAGCCTTCAAATATTCCAACCCAAGGATATGATTGGGCTCGGAAAGTATTTCGCTGCTGATGTGGGATACGGTTTCCAGTGCTTTTGCCCGAGCGGCGGGGTAGGAAAGCCCTTTGTCCAGATGGGTTCTCAAAAGCCGTTGGAACTCCTCTGTTTCGTTTGTCATCAGCTTTGCCGCCTCTTGCATGGTGGCCAGATCCCCACTTTCCGAACCGAAGCATAGTATATCCACAATCCCCGCCTCTTCCAGTGTCCGCACGGCGCCTCGGGCAAAGGTTTCCGCATTGGCAGTGGCAAATAGCACAGGCAGCTCCAATACCAAATCCGCACCGTTTAATAATGCGGCTTCTGTTCTTGTCCATTTATCGAAAATTGCGGGCTCACCCCGTTGCACAAAGCTACCGCTCATGACAACAATAACCCGATTTGCACCGGATTTCCGTTTTGCTTGTGCAATCATATAAGCGTGCCCTTTGTGAAAAGGGTTGTATTCCGTGATGATACCGATGGTTTTCATCGTTTTGCACCTCCCCTAACTTGAACTTAAGATTAGTTTAACATATTTTCAAAAAATATGAAATTTAATATGGAAAATTTATAAGTTTCGGTCTATACTTATTTTAGTATCGCTGTTTGATAAGAAACAAAATAAGAGGATGATAAAGTGGAAAAATTTGTGGAAAATCCCGATTTTTTGCAGGAAATTTTTCTGGAAGAAACGTGGAAAAGTATAGATAGAATTGATGGATTTATCGAATCCAAAACAGAGATGGAGGAAATCCAAGTCACACGGGAGGAGGTAGACAGCCTGTTTCGGACGATGCATAGCATCAAAGGTTCTGCCTCTATGATGGGTTATCCGGCCATATCGGAAACAGCCCATAGTGCAGAGGATTTATTTTCCTACTTGCGGGAGGAGGAGAGTCCTGCCCAAAAGGATTTGCAGACCATATTGCTGTTATTGCGCATGGTTTCAGGGTATTTGAAGCGGGAGCTTCGCCGTATGGAAACCAATGATGAGGTGACGGATTTTGGTTGGGCTGTGGTACGGCGCATCAAGAATTTCCTGGCTCATGTGGATAGTGAAAATGAGCCGGAGGGGCCCAGCTATCAAATTGCCTATACCAGAAAGGGGAAACAGCGCATTCCCTATACGAATTTTGAAGCCCTGATTCCGCAGATGGAGCGTTTGGCGACGATTATGGGACGGGAATTACACAAGGAGTTTTTGCTCAAATTATCGGGAGCGGATACGGAAGTCCCGCAGGATATTTATGAAAAGGTCTCCATGGCAGTTTTGCAGATGATGAAAAATAGTATGGATCATGGCTTGGAGTCGGTGGAGGATAGGGAATGTATGGGAAAAACCCCTGTGGGGGAAATTTCCGTAGAGATACAAAAAGCGGCTCAGCGGGTGTTTGTCACCTTTCGAGATGACGGACGGGGCTTGAACCGCCGGCAGATATTGGAAAAAGCCAAGGAAAAAGGGCTGTTGAAAAAATCGGAAGAGGCATATGAGGATAGTGAGGTGTTTGCCTTTCTGATGCGGCCCGGGTTTACCACAAAAAGCAGTGCAACGCTGTTTTCCGGCAGAGGTGTCGGATTGGACGTTGTCAATGCGGCGGTAGCGTCCCTTGGCGGCAGTATCCGCATCGAAAGCCGTGAATATATGGGAACGACATTTTTCATGGAATTCCCCGTGATTGCATAAACGGAAGCGAGGGGCTGAAAAAAGCAGAACCGTGCAGGGAGCCCTCTGTGGTGGACATGAATTGCTGTTAATGTGCTGTATGGGGATGGCTGTTACAAATATGCATGGTTTTTTTGAAAAAAATTCCTGTTTTTTTGGGGATACTCTTGTTTAGAGGTTTGATTTTGATTATAATAAAAGAGATGTGCTTGTTCGTTTTTCCAAGACGGGAAACGACTGCAATATAACGTAAAGCAAATGCTTACATACAAAAATCTTATCAAATGGAGGTTATAACCGTGGATTTTTTGAGTCAAATGAAAGCAAAGGCAAAGGCAGATAAAAAAGTAATCGTTCTGCCCGAATCCTACGAAAAGAGAAATTTGGAAGCGGCCGCTGAATGCCTGAAAGATGAATTGGCAGACATCGTTCTGATTGGCAACAAGGCAAAAATCATGGAAGCAGCAGGCTCCTTTGATGTTTCCAAAGCAATTTTTGTAGACCCTGAAAACTATGAAAGAATGGACGAGATGGTTGCAGGTCTGGCGGAAGCGAGAAAGAGCAAGGGCATGACGCCGGAAGAAGCAAGAAAGCTTCTTTTGGACGATGCACTGTTTGTCGCTGTAATGCTGGTAAAGATGGGTGTTGCAGATGGTATGGTTTCCGGTGCAATCCACTCCACAGCAGATACTCTGCGTCCCGCTCTGCAGATTTTGAAAACTGCACCCGGCACAGAGCTGGTATCTTCTTTCTTCATTATGGTAACAAAAACACCGCAGTATGGCGATGACGGTATCCTGCTGTTTGCCGACTGTGCATTGAACCAGAACCCCAATCCCGCTGAATTGGCTTGTATTGCCGGTGACTCGGCAAAATCCTATGCGGCATTTATCGGCAAGGAAGCAAGAGTTGCCATGCTGAGCCACTCCACTATGGGTTCTGCAAAGCACGCTGATGTGACAAAGGTAGTTGACGCAGTAAAAATTGCCAAAGAAAAATATCCCGATTTGAAACTGGATGGTGAAATTCAGCTGGATGCAGCGATTGTGAAAGAGGTTGGCGAGCTGAAAGCACCTAACAGTACGGTTGCAGGGAAAGCAAACGTATTGGTATTCCCCGATATTGATGCAGGTAACATCGGCTATAAGCTGGTGCAGAGATTTGGCGGTGCAGAAGCCTTCGGTCCTATCCTGCAGGGAATTGCGAAGCCCGTAAACGATTTATCCAGAGGCTGCTCTGCGAATGATATCGTTGCTGTTGTGGCATTGACAAGCGTACAGGCACAGGTAATGGGGAAATAAACCGGTCCTTTGCGTGACGAGTATGAAGTTCTTAGCCTAACTTTCTCCGAAAGAAAGTTGGCAGTGCGTGGGATTGTGTCCTGCGGTTTTCAAAGAATATAATTATGATAGAAGGAGAGAAAAAAATGAAAGTTCTTGTACTGAATTGTGGTAGTTCTTCCCTGAAATACCAGTTGATTGACATGGAAACAGAAAACGTACTGGCAAAAGGTCTTTGCGAAAGAATCGGTATCGAAGGCTCCAGATTGAAACATCAGCCTGAAGGCAAGGAAGCCGTTGTGTTTGATGATTATCAGGAAGACCACAGCGTATCCGTAAAAATGGTGTTGGACGCACTGACCAATCCCGAACACGGCGTGGTAAAGAGCATGAAGGAAATCAATGCAGTCGGCCACCGTGTAGTACATGGCGGGGAATATTTTGCAAACTCCGTTGTGATTACACCGGAGGTTATTGAGGCCATTGAAAAATGCTGTGAGCTGGCACCCCTGCATAACCCTGCCAACTTGATCGGTATCCATGCTTGTGAGAAAATCATGCCCGGCGTACCGCAGGTAGCAGTATTCGATACGGCATTCCATCAGACCATGCCCGAGAGAGCATTCCTGTATGCAATTCCTTATGAATACTATGAAAAATATAAAATCAGAAGATACGGTTTCCATGGTACCAGCCATAGATTCGTTTCCGAGGAAGCAGCAAAAATGCTGGATAGACCTTACGACCAGACAAAGACCATCACATGCCACTTGGGCAACGGCGGTTCTTTGTGTGCTGTAAGAAACGGCAAATCCATTGATACTACCATGGGCTTCACACCTTTGGAAGGTCTGGTAATGGGTACCAGAGCCGGTGACGTAGATGCGGCTGTTATCACATTCCTGATGGAGAAAGAAAACCTGACGCCCCAGGAAATGGATAACGTGCTGAACAAAAAATCCGGCGTATTGGGTATTTCCGGTGTATCCAGTGACTTCCGTGATATCGAGGATGCCAGCGAGCATGGGAATGAAAGAGCAGAAGCAGCGTTGGATGTATTCGCTTATAAAGTAGCAAAGAGAATCGGTGCATACGCAGCGGCTATGAACGGCGTAGATTGTATCGTATTCACAGCAGGTTTGGGTGAAAACTCCGGCTCCACCAGAAGACTGATTTGTGACTATCTGGGTTATCTGGGTGTGCATATCGATTCTTATAATAACTCCCTGAGAGGTAAGGCCATGGAAATTTCCGCACCCGACTCCAGAGTGAGAGTATTGGTTATTCCCACCAATGAGGAATTGGTAATTGCAAGAGATACAAAGGAACTTCTTGACAAATAAGAAGGGGTTCTGTATAATATTTTAGTACGACTATTAGGGGTGATTTGTATGTTGCTTGAAATGGCTTCTTTGTTCAACCGAAATGGTGCCGTTATGGCTGTGGAATTGGAGGAGCAGATCAAAGAACCATCGGATTATCCCGATGTTGTGGAATTTGTAGAGCCTGTAAAGATAGAGGGAACTCTTAAAAACGAAAACGAGATTTTCGTGTTGGAAGCAAAGGCCGGCACAGAGGTCATGCTGCGGTGCGACCGTTGTCTTGCGCCTGTCAGAAAAGAGCTTTGCTTCGAAATCAAGGAACGTTTTGCTCATGCAGGCAGAGAAAACGAAGAGACAGAAACTTTTTCGGGAGATCAGATTGATCTTGCGGACTTTGTCAAAAGAGGTATCATTGGAGCGCTTCCTATGAAGGTGATTTGTAGGGAAGGCTGCAAGGGTCTCTGTCCTGTCTGCGGCAAGGATCTAAACGAAGGGGATTGCGATTGCGATACAACCTATATTGATCCGAGGTTCGAAAGTTTGAGGGCTCTTTTCAATGATGACGAGGAGGTGTAGAAATGGCTGTACCCAAGGGACGAGTGTCTAAATCCAAAAGAGATAAGAGAAAAGCACAGAGCTGGAAAATTGCAACACCCAGCCTGGTAAAATGCAGCAAATGCGGCGAACTGATGGTGCCTCACCAAGTTTGCAAGGCTTGCGGTGCTTATAACAAAAAAACAATTCTTAAAGTAGACTAATTCATGGAAAGGGCAGCAGTTTGGCTGCCCTTTTTTCATATGGCCCGTTGCAGTGATAGGGCGCAGATTGTTTTTTTCTGCCAAATCCGTTATACTAAAGGGCATAGAGAAAGGCGGGGAAATGAGATGGAAAAGAAAATTATTGTTGCGGTAGATGCCATGGGCGGTGATTTTGCCCCTATGGAAATCGTAAAAGGTGCAGTCGATGCGATTAAGGAATTTGGTGTCACCATAAAGCTGGTAGGCAGAGAGGCGGATATCAAGCGGGAATTGGCCCAATATACGTATGATACCGACCGCTTGGAGGTGGTGAATGCGGAGGAGGTCATCGGTACCGATGAAGTGCCTACCATGGCCATTCGCCGGAAGAAAGATTCTTCTCTGGTGGTAGGATTGAATCTGGTGAAAAACGGCGAGGCAGATGCCTTTGTTTCCGCCGGAAGCACAGGGGCATTGCTGACGGGTGCACTGCTGTTAATTGGCCGACTGGAGGGGGTAGAACGCCCTGCCTTGGGTACCTGTATGCCCACAAAAACAGGTTTTTCCTTTATGGTGGATAGTGGCGCCAATGTGGATTGTAAGGCGAAATATTTGGAGCAGTTTGCAAAAATGGGCTCTGTTTATGTGGAGAATATTTTCGGTATTGAAAATCCCAAGGTGGCACTGGTGAATATCGGTGCGGAAAAGGAAAAGGGAAATGCCCTGACGAAAGAGGCCTATGAACTGCTGGAAGCGGCGGAAAATATCAATTTTGTAGGTAATATTGAACCGAGAAACGTGCCTTACGGCGAAGCGGATGTCATTGTGTGCGACGGCTTTGTGGGCAATACCATACTGAAGTATATGGAAGGGTTAGCCAAGACTTTGCTTAGCATCATCAAAGAGGAAATTACCGTAGGGAAGTATAAAGTGGCGGCGGCGATGCTGAAAACACCCTTCCAAAACATCAAAAAACGCTTTGATGCCGATGAGGTGGGGGGTGCACCTTTTATTGGATTGAAGTCTTTGGTGGTGAAGGCTCATGGCAGTTCCAATGCAAAGGCAATCAAAAATGCCATCGGTCAATGTGTGCTATTTTGTGAGGCGGATATCATCGGGAAGATAAAGGATAAGATATAAAAATGCAGGGAAGAATGATTTTTTAGTTAAATATGATTAAAAATATAAATTATATATGATTTCGCATTGACGACATAAATACATAGTGATATTATGCAGATAGATATATCTATATTTATACGAAGATCTTCGGAGTTACACTTTTTTGTTTTTGTTTTGTATGTGTTAGAGGGCTTTTTGGATGCTAATTTTAATGAACCGACAAGGTATAAAGAAACAAAATATGCAATTTATCACATCGTTAACCATTGAGGAACAAAGCAAAACACGGAGGATAGAATTATGTATCAGAAAGTCATTTTGAGCATAATAGAGACATTTTTTATGTATATAGACAAATATATAGATGCAATTTTAGATGTTAACTCATTCCATCATTATGTCTTTCTGTTTGGCGTTTTTGCACCTTTGACAATGAAGTTCTATAAGTGGCTGCTAAACATTTTGTTAGAGCATAAAGATGAAATGCGTTGGCGTCGGTGAGAGAAAACCTGTCGATTTTCGGCAGGTTTTTTTTCGAACTTTTTTTGAAATTTCCGGAATTTCTAATGACAAAAATGGGGAAATAGAGTATAGTATTGAAAGAAAAATAGATAATCATTTTGGAGGGAAGCAATATGGACGAATCTTTGGTATTGAATGTAATCGCAGAGCAGTTGGGTATCGATGAGGAAAGTTTGACGCCCGAAACGACGTTTGCGGATTTGAATGCGGATTCTTTGGAGTTATTCCAAATTATTGTAGGACTGGAAGAGAAATTCGAGATTGAATTTGATAACGATAAGGCGGAAAGCATCAAAACGGTTGGTGATGTTTTGGAGTATATCAAAACAGTTTTGGAAAACAGCGGAGAATAAGTATGAACCACTTGAATCTGGAAGAATTTGAACGAAAAATTGCATACACTTTTTCGGATAGAACTCTGCTGATTCTGGCGTTGACCCACAGCTCCTATGCCAATGAAACCAAAAAGGG
>JAFWWO010000059.1 GCA_017523325.1 Anaerotignum sp.
AGCTTGCGGGAGATGATTTCTACCATGGCAAATAAAAACTTCCATGTATTGGACGTAGAAAACCTGCGCCCCCATTATCATAAAACCCTGCGCTGTTGGGAAGAAAATTTTAAGGCACATCAAGATGAAATTCGTAAGCAGTTTGATGAACGTTTCCTGCGTATGTGGGATTTATACCTATCCTCCTGTGCCGCCACATTTTATAACGGCATCATTGATTTACACCAAATCCTCGTTACAAAGGGGGTCAATAACACCCTTCCTATGGTAAGATGGTATTAAAGCCACCCTCCAATCAGATACTATAAAAAACGGACAGGTTCTTGCAAAAACACTCGCAAAAACCCGTCCGTTTTCTTCGTCAATTTCCGGCATCACCATCAATGATACATCTATTGTCCTAATATCACTGTTTTTTCTGCTGAAGGAAAGGAACTGCAGAGAAGCAAAACAATGTTCTTATCTCGGCGAAACTTCAGTGTATCGCTTTTTTATCGACTTATACAAATCCCATAAAAAAAGCCGCAGGCTTTTACCTACGACGATTTATGCGGTCTAGGGGACTTGAACCCCTACGCCTTGCGGCACTGGAACCTAAATCCAGCGCGTCTGCCAATTCCGCCAAGACCGCAAAATTATGTGCATCATTGGAGTAGGCAGCTTTTATTACAATAAAAAAAGCGGGTGATGAGAATCGAACTCACGTGTTCAGCTTGGAAGGCTGACGTTCTACCATTGAACTACACCCGCAAAAAGCGAACCAGGAGGGATTCGAACCCCCGACCCACGGCTTAGAAGGCCGTTGCTCTATCCAGCTGAGCTACTGATTCATATTCAAACGCAAGTGATATTATGCCATAAACGCATTTATTTGTCAACACTTTTTTGAAAAAAACCAAAGAGCAGGAAAAATCCTGCCCTTTTGCCATTATCTAACCTTTCTGTGAAAGGGTTTCTCGCCCCAATATTCCATAATCGCCCCTTCTATTCTGCCGTTTTCAATGGTCAGAATCCCGAAAGTAGGCGGTCCGCCATCTCTGGGCAAGGAAATGCTTCCCGGATTAAACAGCATCACACGCCCGTTGCTGTCAGAAAACGGGATATGGGTGTGCCCAAATAATACTACATCTGCCCCCTGTTCCTCTGCCCAGTAGCCAATGGTGTTGGGATTGTAATGTACCTGCTGTTTATGTCCATGGCATAAAAGCAATGTCTTCCCCCCTGCCCGCACCAACTTATTGAGGGGGGTATCCGGCAAATAATCATTATTCCCTTTCACAAAATGAAAGGGCAGACAGGGAAACTCCCTTTGCAATGCAATGGCATCTGTATCATGATCCCCCAAATGAAAGACCATATCCATTTTCCCGCCGATACGCCGCAACACATGACAAGCATTTTCCGGATAGCCATGACTGTCGCTGAATACCAATATTTTCATGGAAGCATCACAGCTCCTTTTGCAGCATTTCTCTCATCTTGCGCAGTGCCTTTCCCCGGTGGCTGATGGCATTTTTTTCCTCAGGCGAAAGCTCCGCCATATATTTCCCTTTTTCCGGAACATAGAAAATCGGGTCATAGCCAAAACCGTTTTCCCCCTTCGCTTCCCAGCCGATGATACCCTCTACCGTATCATAGCTGACCAATCTGCGTCCATCGGGAAATGCCGCCGCAATACAACTGACAAAGCGTGCCGTTCTCTGCTCTTCCGGCACATCTTTCAGTTTTTCAAAAATAGCCCGAAACCGCTCCTCATAATGGGTATCCTCTCCCATAAAGCGAGCAGAATAAATACCGGGGGCCTTATCCAAATAATCAATCTCCAGACCGGAATCATCGGAAAGCGTGATTTTCCCACCAATTTCCATTATTTGCGCAGCTTTTTTCATGGCATTTTCCTCAAAAGTGGTGCCGTCCTCTATCACATCAACAGTAATGCCTGCGTCCTCCATGGAAATCACGTTTACATCCATATCCGCCAATATCGCATTGATTTCTTTGATTTTTCCCTTATTTTTCGTTGCAAAAAGAATGGTTTCCATAGTTCCTCCTCTTTTATCTCAGACGATAGCTCATAGCTTCCACTATGCCATCGGCAATGGCACCGGCAATCTTATCCTGATATGCAGGCTGGGACATCTTCAGTGCGTCACCGGGATTACTCAAAAATACACATTCGACAATAACCGCAGGCACCGTGGTGCTGTTCAAAATCAGCAAGTCATCGCGCAGTTTCACCCCTCTATTGGCATTCCCCGTTTCGGAAATGATATGGCTTAAAATGATTTGTGCCAAACTGACGCTGGTCAATTTCGTCCCAACATCATTGGAATGTACTTTATAAAGCACCTCTGTTCCGTTGGCAACAGCGGAGCCGGAATTCATATGGATAGAAACCATAACATCCGCAATCTCATTGGCAATTCTGGCACGGTTCTTATTCTCCGGATATACATCGCTGTCCCGTGTCAAATATACCTTTATGCCGCTGTTCTGTAATTGCCGGGATACTTTCTGCGCAATGGTCAGGGTCAAATTTTTTTCTATTAAGCCGTTGCCGCTGGCGCCGGGATCCTTTCCGCCGTGGCCTGCGTCCAAAAGCAGCACCTTATCGTAAACCTCCTTGGGATTTTTCACAAAAATGGCATATCTGTCGCCCTCGTCCCTAACCTGATATACACTGATACGCTTTTGATTAAACCGCAGCACTGTTTGGTTCCCACTGCTGGAAACTTTAATATTCTCAATGACATTTCCGCCAATATCATAGGTGCCGTAACCATAGACCCCTTCTAAATTCTGGGGCAAAATTACTTCCGAATACCCGTTCAAATAATAATCATTCCATCTCACGTCCTGCACATTGAATTTAACCTCTTTATCCAGATACAGCACATGATTCTGCTCGTCAAAAACCATATGGCGTAATGTAGAGGGACGAATTTCCAGATTTAACTCATATTCGCTTTCCCGATAGCTATATTCCGTCAAATCCCCTACCTCCAGCACAATCCGCAGGGTGGTACCTTCGTACATACCCGTTCTGGCAGCGGTGACATACTGTAACCGGCTTACATCTACGGCTGCGTCCAGCTTAGATATCACATTAGGAATATCCACTACAATCCGGTTCGGGTTGGCAAGGGTAAATACCTTAGCACCCAAAGCCCCATCTCCTTCCACGGTAATGGTATCCCTTTCATTGTGGTGCTTTACGGATATTTTATCTACCGTCACTTTATCGAAAATCACCGTCACTGTCTTTTTATCCGGACTCTGCACCACCTGATAAGACTTCTTTCCTGTCAAATCCAGCACCACACGGGTATAGGACACACCGTTCTCCTCATGCTGTGCCGTCCGTATGGCAGATACCAACGTACTGTTTGTGGCTGTGGTTTTGTCCGCCAGACCGCTTTTGGTGTTATAAAAATCCAGCACAATTTTGGCATCGTCCACATAAACCTGCTCATACCGCTCCACCGGGCCGTTTGCATGAATGGTAAACACCTGTCCTGCCCCTTGGCTGGCAGGAACAGAAATTTGATTTAGCGTGACAGCCGGTGTCACAGGGTTTGTTGGCGTTGTGGGGTTTGTTGGCGTTGTAGGATTCGTTGGCGTTGTAGGATTCGTCGGCGTTGCGGGGTTTGCGGGCGTCTGCCCGTTCTTGCCGATAGAAACCGTTCTGACGGCGTTATCCCAATTGATTTGTAAATCCAGTGCCTTGGCCAAGGCCCGCACCGGCAGCATGGTTCTGTCATTGATAATCATAGGCGGCACGTCCATGGTAAATTCCGTCCCGTTTTGATAGCCTTTTTGGTTGTTGATTTCAAATAAAACCGTAAAGTCCGAATTTGTCACATAAACCTGCTTTTTTTCCGGATTCCAGTTTACCTCACAGCCCAACTCTTGGGCAATCAGACGCATGGGAAGCATAGTTCTGTCCTCAATGATTACCGCCGGCATATCCTTGGGCACCAATTCCTTCCCATCGATTTCGATTTTGACCTCCTTGGCCTGATAGGCATGGTTTTTCCCGTTATAAAATAAATTCATGCTTACATCTTTGGCATAGGCCGTAGCAGAAGTCAGTATCCCAACAGTCAATGTTGTCAGCAGTATCCGTTTCCAATTCATGGTTATCGTATCCCTTCTATTTCTATTCATGAAAGGCATTTTCGCCTAAATTATCTCATTATTCAGCATATCAAATTTTGTCAAAATGAAAAGGGAAATCGGGATTTTGTAATAGAATCTTAATAATTTATCGAAAAAAGAGGAACCCCAAAAAGAGTTCCTCTGTAACTTCTCATCTATATTGGTCAAAGGCAGGTGGGGGCTTATGCCTCCTCGCCTTGCGCCCGCTTGTCAAAGGCCTTTAATTTCTTCATCACCTTGCCATGGACACTGTTTGCCGGGAAATTACCGGTTTTGTTCTTTTTCCCTGCCGGCATACCCATCAAAAGCGCAATCCCTTGGTCAATATGGGTAATGGGATAAATGTGGAACACGCCGTCCTTGACGGCCTCTACCACTTCGTCCTTCAGCACCAAATCCTTCACATTGGAAGCGGGAATGATAACCCCCTGGGTTCCTGTCAGCCCCCGCTTTTTGCATAAATCAAAGAACCCTTCGATTTTATGGGTCACGCCGCCAATTGCCTGTATTTCACCCTTTTGATTGACGGAACCGGTCACAGCCAAATCCTGACGAATGGGCAGTTCTGCCAAAGAAGAAAGGATACAGTACAATTCCGTACTGGAGGCACTGTCCCCGTCAATGCCATTGTAATTCTGCTCGAAGCAAACACGGCAGGAAAGGGAAAGGGGGAAGTTCTGGGCATAGGTCTGCCCCAAAAATCCGGTGATAATCTGCACACCCTTATCGTGGGTCTGCCCGCTCATACGGGCCTCCTTTTCGATATTGACAATACCCGATTTTCCCACATAGGTAGTAGCCGTAATGCGGGAGGGATTGCCAAAGGCATAGCTGCCCATATCCAGCACAGCCAAGCCGTTGATTTGCCCGATTTCACTGCCTTCGGTATCAATCATAATGACATTTTCCTCCAGCATTTCGTCCAGCTTTTCTTCATATAGCTGCATACGCTGTTCTTTTTCCGCAATGGTTTTTTTGATATGCTCCGCCGTAACCAGCTTTGCCTGCTCCAGCCCGGCCCAAGTCACCGCTTCGCATAATATTTCCGCCAAATGATTGAAGCGGGTGGACAGCTTATCCTGCCGTTCCGCAGAGCGGGAGGAATACTCAATGATGGCGCAAACTGCACTGACATCAAATTCCATGGTTTTTTCCTTTTCCACAAACCGCTTTATAAACTGTGCAATTTTCCAGCTGTTTTCATCATTGCGGGGCATTTCGTAGTCAAAATCCGCCTTTATTTTGAAAAATTTATCCCATTCCTCATCGTATTGACTTAGCATCTCGTAATAATAATTACTGCCAATCATAATGACCTTGATATCGGCAGGGATAGGCTCCGGCTTCAATGTAGGCGCCGCCACAACGCCCAACTGCTCCCGAATGGAGTCCATATTGATTTCCTCTGTTTTCATCACACGGCGCAAAGCCTCCCACGCCTGAGGTGCGGAAAGTACATCTTGTGCCTGCACAATCAAATAACCGCCGTTGGCCTTATGAAACAGTCCGCCTTTGATTTTCATAAAGTCTGTGGTCAGATTCCCGAATTCGTTGTCATATTCCACTTCCCCCACCAAATTAAAATAGGTCGGGTTAAATGTAACAACCACCGGTGCGCCCTTTGTTTCGGAATGGTCCACAATGAGATTGACCTTATATTTCTGGGTCACGTCCTCTGCGGGCTTTTTATTCAACATTGGCAAAAGAGAGGATAGACCCTCATCGCTTTCCTCCTCGTCCTCAAAAAATTGAGCGATATTTTCCAAAACGTCCTCCTGCACCGCCTTGATATAGGAAATAACTCTATCGTAATCCCGATATTTTTCCAATAATGCATTCACATGATGGCCGATGGCAAACATACCGACCTTATAATCCAGCTGATCCACCTGTTTTTTGGATTCCTTATCCAGTTCTCGGATTTCCCGCATAATGGCGCCGGCCTTTTCCTGCACAATCTGGGAATTTTTCTCAATGGCAGCCTTGGTCTCCTCGGTGAGGTTATCATACTCCTCCTCGCCCACGGCTTTGCCCTCCACTACGGGCATGAAATAAATCCCCGAATTGGTGGTTTTCACCTGAAAATCATATTCCGCTGCAGTTTGGCTCATTTTCTCCATCAAATCGTTCCGTTTTTCATCAAAGGAACGCAGCAGTTCATTTTTTTGGTTTTCATAGTCCTCTGTGCGGAAAACCTTTTGCAATTCCGTCTTAATGAGCTGTACAAGCTCCGCCATATCCTCCTGAAACTGCTTGCCCATGCCGGCCTCGAAGCGCAGAGCCAGTGGGTTTCTGGGGTTCTGGAAATGATAGACATAGCACCAATCGGAAGGCACCGGCTCGGTCTGCGCCATTTTTTCCGTACTGTTGATGGCATAGGTCGTTTTTCCCGTACCGGAAGGCCCCGCCATATAAATATTATACCCCTTCATCTTGACCGCCAGACCGAAATCGAAGGCCTTTACCGCCCGCTCCTGCCCGACGATACCCTCTAAGGGCTTCAGTTCTGCCGTCGTCTGAAATGTAAAATCCGCCGGAATACAATCATCTTTCAGCTGGGTATAATCCAGTTCAAAATGCTTTTCCATCTCACTTCAACCTCCTTATGCAAAACGCCCTTTCTCGGCGTGAAACATTCATGATTGCTCAATCTGTTCTTGTGTTTTATCATAATCCTCATAAAAAGGGAAATACTTCCACATAATCACAGCGTCCTCGTGGGTATCGGGATAATAATTTTTCCGAATCCCCTCGGCCCGAAAGCCGTATTTGTGGTAAAGCCCTTGGGCGGGCGCATTACCGATACGCACCTCCAGCGTAATACCAATCATTTCTTTTTCCAGTGCCACGGCAATCAGTTTCTCCATTAGCATAGCGCCGATGCCCTGCCCCCGCACTTCTTCCAGTACGGCAACGTTGGTAATATGCCC
Organism: Anaerotignum sp.; assembly: GCA_017523325.1. Lineage (GTDB taxonomy): Bacteria > Bacillota > Clostridia > Lachnospirales > Anaerotignaceae > Anaerotignum_A. Next base: position 7,089 of record JAFWWO010000059.1, read on the forward strand.
CTCTGTAATCACGTGCCACATACCGGCATACCCAACGATTTTCCCGTCCAAACGGGCAATATAATAGATCGCCAGCTTATTCTCCCGTACCTCCCGCATAAAATCGGCTCTTGTCCAAGGTATGGAAAATGTAGCCTCCTCCACCGCCAGCACACCGTCAATATGGGCTTCCTCCATGGGTATAATCTCAATCATCGCCCTGCTCCTCCTTAGAAAGGCGTTCCTCTCTTTCTCTCTCTGCCTGGGATTTCCTCAGGTAAATCAGCTCAAATTCATTGCCGGGCTTTGCCTTGTTGGCCGCCAATATTTTGCCCAAAGCCGCCACAGAAGCCCCTCTTTGCAGGCTGCAATGGGCAGGCGCAAAGCAAAAATCCGGATTTTCCGCAAGCCTTTCTCGATGCACCGGCACACCGTCCCCCAAGAAAATGACCTTAT
>JAFWWO010000060.1 GCA_017523325.1 Anaerotignum sp.
TCAAGCAGGCAGTTTTGCTTTCTCTTTTGCTCAGTTTGGCAGTAGGCGGTTTTGTATTTCTCTTTGCCAATGAAATTGCGGCCGTATTTCTAAAGGATAGCCGAGCCGCCCTTTCTCTGCGGCTATTGGCACTGGCGGTCCCGTTTATGGCGGCAGGCTCCTGTTTCCGCGGCTTTTTTCTGGGTATGCAGGAAGCAGTCGTTCCGGCCATTTCCCAAGTCATCGAGCAAACTGTCCGTATTGCGACAATATTCTTTCTGGCCGGTATTTTTGTGCCCTTAGGGCTTGCTTACGCCTGCTGTGCCGCTGTTTGCGGAATTCTTTTTGGCGAAATGCTCTCCTGTGTATTTACTATACTTACATATCTCCGATTCAAACGGAGCCATAAAATGATACGTCGCCCTACACTCAGCTCCGGTGCTGTATTATCCATGATTTTGGCAATGGCTGTCCCGCTTTCTGCCACCCGCATTGCTACGGCTTTGCTCTCTACTGCGGAAAATATACTGATTCCCCGTCAGCTTCAGCTTCATGGGCAAAATACTGCCCAAGCCCTCAGTACCTATGGTGAGCTGACGGGCATGGCGATGCCACTGATATTACTGCCCTCTGCCTGCCTGATGGCCGCATCTGTTTCTCTGGTGCCGGAAATCTCTGAGGCCTGTGCTGTGCAGCAAGATGCGCGCATCAGCAAAACTGTTTCGGTAACCATGCTGTTCACCTCTATCATCGGAATCGGCTCCGGGGCACTATTCGCCGTTTTCCCGCGGGAGATTTGTTATGTGGTATATAATCGGGCAAATTTAGGTATCGTTCTGTTTCCCCTCGCCTTCCTCTGCCCCTTTCTCTATGGACAGACCACTCTCCACGGACTGTTGAACGGCTTGGGAGAGCAGTTTTTCCTGTTTTGGAATAATCTGGTGACCTCCCTTATTACCATCGGTGCCATTTGGTTTTTTATGCCTGCTTATGGCGTAGCTGCATTTTTCTTCGGCTGGCTGGCAAGCCTATCCTTCTCCGTTTTCACCGCCCTTTTTCGGCTCTACCGGCGAACAGGAGTGATACCTTCCCTTTTCGATTGCTTTCTAAAACCCCTTTTGGCCGGAGCCACCTCTGCCCTTCTGGTCAAATACATGATCCGAATTTCCACGCCATCAAAGGCTCTGTTTCTTTTTTCCATGCTGATAATGGGACTGCTATACCTATTTTTCCTTTTTGTTCTTGGATGTTTTTCCGGAAAAAATATAGAAGTATTCCTCCGTCGGAAATAAGAAAAATCTGCTGCCAAAAAACCGACTTTTGGCAGTAGGTTTTTCCGATATCCCTTTTTCTCTTTTGCAAAGGAAAGATAACCTATGTTTTCATTTCCGCATTACGCTGTCATAGCAACTGAATTTACCGGCAAACTCTTGCAGTTTGTTTCCCCCGTCATTTTCATTCCGGCTTTTTCATTGATGCTTCATACCGGACTCATATAATCCGGCATAAGTATAGCCATCCCCAATCCGCCACACTTTTGTGGTGCAAAAAACACCCCATCTGTCAGTTCAAATAGCATCATTTATAAAACAAAAAACGCTATGACAATGTATAGTCCATTCTCATAGCGTTTTGTTCGGCATTTCCTGATAGCAACCTTATGCCGATGTTTTTTTATTTCTGCATCTGTGCCAAACGTTCCTCCACCTGTGCCAGCATTGCCTTATATTTTTCCCCTTTTGCCGTTTCTTCCTCAATGACGTTTTGGGGTGCTTTTGCTACAAAGCCCTGATTTGCCAGCTTCTTTTCCACACGTTCCACTTCTTTTTGCAGCTTTTCTTTTTCTTTTTCCAGGCGTTCAATTTCTTTCGCGAAATCTACCAAATCCGCTAAAGGCATATAAATTGTCGCATTGGTAACTACAACAGAAACCGCATCTTCCCCGATACCGGCTCTGTCCGCCTGCACAGAAACTTCGCTGGCGTGGGCCAATGTCTGGAAGAACACTTTGGAACGTTCAAAGACGGAGCGAAGCTCCTCGTTTTCGGAAACCACATACACGTGTACCTTTTTGGATGGCACCACATTCATCTCCGCACGAATATTGCGGATATTGCGCACAGCCTCCTTAATGGCATCAATTTCCTCCTCGTTTTCCTTATAATTCCATTCCTCTTTATAAACAGGCCACTGGGAAATCATGATGCTCTCCTCTGTATCCTGAATATGCAGGAACAATTCTTCCGTAATGAAGGGCATAAAAGGATGCAGCAGCTTCAATGCATTGATGAGTACGGTTTTCAGCGTCCACAGCGCAGCCTCTCTCGTACTGTCCTCTTTGTTGTATAAACGAGGTTTCACCATTTCGATATACCAGTCGCAGTATTCGTCCCAAAGGAAATCATAGACCTTCTGTGCCGCCAATCCCAGCTCATAATGCTCCATATTTTCTTCCACGTCTTTTGCCAGTGTATTCACCTTGGACAAAATCCATTTATCCGCAGAGGTCAGCATCAACAGCTTTGTTTCCTGATTTTCCTCCATATTCATCATGACAAAACGAGCAGCGTTCCAAATCTTATTGCAGAAATTTCGGCAATTATCCAGTCTTTCCCAATAGAAGCGCATATCGTTACCGGGGGCATTCCCCGTAATGAGCATCAAACGAAGGGGGTCAGCACCGTAGTTTTTGATTACCTCCAGCGGGTCAATGCCATTGCCCAGAGATTTGGAGAATTTTCTGCCCTGATCGTCACGGATTAAACCATGGATCAAAACGTCATGGAAGGGAATTTCTCCCATCTGCTCCATGCCGGAGAATACCATTCTGATCACCCAGAAGAATATAATATCATAGCCCGTTACCAATGTACTGGTGGGATAGAAATGCTTTAATTCCTCGGTTTCCTGCGGCCAGCCTAATGTAGAGAACGGCCATAGGGCAGAGCTGAACCAAGTATCCAGCGTATCCTCATCTTGGGTAAGATTGGTGCAACCGCAAGCCTCGCATTGATTGGGAGCTTCCTTTGCCACCGTAATATGTCCGCACTCGGCACAATAATAGGCCGGAATCCGGTGCCCCCACCACAGCTGACGGGAGATGCACCAGTCACGGATATTCTCCAGCCAATGCATATAAATTTTTCCAAAACGATCCGGTACAAATTTCAGCTTTTGCTCCTGATAAACACGGATAGCAGGCTTTGCCAATTCCTCCATTTTCACAAACCACTGTAATTTAATCATAGGCTCAATGGCTGTGTTGCACCGCTCATGGCAGCCAACGGCATGGGTAATATCCTCAATTTCAATCAGATAACCTTCTTCCTTCAGCTTTGCAACGATTTGCTTTCTGGCCTCCATTCTGTCAAGCCCTGCAAATTCCCCTGCCAACTCATTCATGGTGCCATCATCGTTCATGACACAAACACGAGGCAAATTATGCCGCAGACCTACCTCAAAGTCATTCGGGTCGTGGGCAGGTGTGATTTTCACAACGCCTGTACCAAATTCTCTGTCCACATAGGTATCGGCTACAATAGGCACTTCCTTATTCAAAACGGGAACAATACAGGTCTTACCAATCAGATGCTGATACCGCTCGTCCTCAGGGTGAACGGCCACGGCAGTATCACCCAGCATGGTTTCCGGTCTTGTCGTTGCCAAACGCAGCTTTTCATCAGAGCCCACAATGGGATAATTGATATGATAAAAATGGCCTGCCCTCTCGATATGATTGACCTCAGCATCGGAAATGGTGGTCTGACATTCCGGACACCAGTTGATGATTTTTTCCCCACGATAAATATAGCCCTTTTCATATAAACGGCAGAAGGTTTCCAGAACCGCATCGGAACAGCCTTCGTCCATGGTAAAACGCACCCTGTCCCAGTCGCAGGAACAGCCCAGCTTGTGCAGCTGATTCAAAATAATACCGCCATATTCTTCCTTCCAAGCCCAAGCCCGTTCCAAAAAGCCTTCTCTGCCGACATCTGCCTTTGTCAGCCCTTCGGCAGCCATTTTCTGTACTACTTTCAGCTCCGTGGAAATGCTGGCATGGTCAATACCGGGAACCCAAAGGGTGTTATAGCCCGCCATTCTTTTCCAACGAATCAAAATATCCTGCATGGTATTATCCAGAGCATGTCCCATATGCAGCTGCCCGGTAATGTTCGGGGGCGGCATTACGATGCTGTAAGGCGTTTTGGTCTTATCCACCTCCGTGTGGAAGTATTTCTTTTCCATCCAAGTATGATAAAGTCGTTCCTCAACGGTTGAGGGGTCAAAATTCTTTGCCAGCTCTTTCATATATTCTCCTCCTACTCATGTATATTTCTTTCAAGGGTTATTCCCATAAAAAAAGCTCCCGTCCTGCAAAAGGACGAAAGCTCGCGGTACCACCTTATTTCCCACCTTACGATGGGCACTCAACAGTCTCTAACGGAACTACCCGACCTTGCCTACACAGCATTCCTTCGGCAAAGCAACTCCAAAGCTACCTTCCACATCTTTCCTGCAAGAAGCCTTCCAGCCATTGGGCTTCTCTCTCTGAGAATTTCAGATGCGTACTCCTCTTTTTCCTCGTCTTTCTCAATAGTATATTGCTCTATATCACAAAATTTTATGCAATCCCGCCAATTTTGTCAATAGCATTTTTCAATTTTCAAGGGAATCCCGACGCAAATCACGCTTCCCCTTCCAAAAGGGATAATTTCCCCTCCTGCCATACGCCATAAACCTCTTCCAGCAAAGTAAAGGGCTGCTGTCCGCGGAAAATTTCGGTCATTTTTTTCTCGAAGGCATCGGCGGCATCGACTTCCACCAGAACCATAAATTCCACCTTATCCGTATAGACCGTATCGAATAATTCATGACCGCCCTGCAAAATCTCATACTGCACCTTACCGGAATCGGTATATTCTGCCGTCACTGCATATTTCCGATAAAGCACCAGCTCTGCAATGCCTGCCGCCAATAACCCTTCCTTTGCCGCCTTGCCGTAAGCCCGTACCAAACCGCCCGTTCCCAATAGTGTGCCGCCGAAATAGCGGGTCACCACAATGGCGGTATCCTTTACGTCCTCCCCTTTCAGCACGCTTAACACAGGCATGCCTGCCGTCCCCTGCGGCTCACCGTCATCACTAAAGCGTTGCAGTTCATTGCGCTCACCAATTTGATAAGCAAACACATTATGGGTAGCATTCCAATACTTCTTTTTCATCTCCTCGATAAAGCTGCGAGCCTCCTCCTCTGTTTTCACCGGGCGCACCGTCGCAATAAATCGGGATTTTTTCTCCACAATTTCTCCTTCTGCCTGAGATAATATGGTTTTGTATTTTTTCAGCATTTTTCTCACCGCATTTTTCCAAGTCTTTTCCTTTCCAATCTGCTTTCAAAAACTCACAGTTCTCCTCTTAAGCGTTTCAAGTGCTCTTTGATACGGCGTTCTATGCCGTTATCCGTAGGCGCGTAATATACCGTCCCCATCAATTCATCGGGCAAATACTGCTGTTTTACATAATGCCCGGGGAAATCATGGGCATACTGATACCCAATGCCGTGTCCCAACTCCTCGGCACCGCTATAACTTGCGTCCTTCAAATGAGGCGGAACTGTGCGGATACGAATATTCCGCACATCAGAAAGGGCTTTATCAATCCCCAGATATGCCGCATTGCTTTTGGGCGCACAGGCCACATAGGTCACTGCCTGCGCCAAGGGAATACGCCCCTCGGGCATACCGATGAAATTCACGGCCTCCATGGCCGCTACCGCAACCTGCAAAGCATGGGGGTCAGCGTTGCCCACGTCCTCCGATGCACAAATAATCACACGGCGGGCGATAAATTTGGGATCCTCTCCCGCATAAATCATTTTTGCCAGATAATACAAAGCGGCATCAGGGTCAGAGCCACGCATACTTTTGATAAAGGCAGAAATGGTGTCATAATGATTATCTCCGTCCTTATCGTAATTGAGGGCACGCTTTTGGATACATTCCTCCGCCGCTTCCAGTGTGATACGGATTTCGCCCTTTTCGTCCGGCTCCGTTGTCAAAACCGCCAACTCCAAGGCATTTAGGGCAGCTCTGGCATCGCCGTTGGCCGTATTGCCGAGAAACTCCAAGGCATCTTCCTCCATGACGGCATGGTATGCTCCCATACCTTTTTCCGTATCCGCCAACGCCCGTGTCAACAGGGTTTTGATATGCTTCTCCTCCAGTTGATGCAGTTCAAATATCATAGAGCGGGAAACCAACGCCTTATTCACTTCAAAATAGGGATTTTCCGTGGTGGCGCCAATTAAAATAATGGTGCCGTCCTCCACATGGGGCAACAAAGCGTCCTGCTGGGTTTTGTTAAACCGATGAATTTCATCAATGAATAATATCGTCTTTTTGCCGTACATTCCCAAGTCCGCCTTAGCGTCCTCCACCGTTTCCTTAATATCCTTGATGCCGGCCGTGGTGGCATTGATTTGCCGGAAGACACTTTTTGTGGTATTGGCGATGATTTTAGCCAAGGTAGTCTTTCCCGTTCCCGGTGGGCCATAAAAAATAACAGAGCTGAGCCGATCGCTTTTAATCGCACGATACAGCAGTTTCCCCTTGCCTACTATATGCTCCTGCCCTACAAATTCCTCCAGCGATACAGGGCGCAGTCGTGCCGCGAGGGGAGCCTCTTTGCCACCCTGCAAGCTCCGGTTATATTCAAATAAATCCATGTTTCTCACCACCTTTACCGCATCTATTTTCTTTATTTATTATACCGTAAAGAAGCCAAAAAAGCAATTTCTGCCTCCTGCGGTGAGATTGCCGAATAGATTTTTGCACTCGGAGAAACGCGCCAGCAAGCATCTATGATGTCTTATGCTCTACGGACAGACTGATATCACCGACCCTCTTCTCCATTACCGGAGGATACTTGTTTTCAAATTCAAGCAGAATCTTAAAAAGCCGCTTATCCAAGAATGCAAGCGCACGCCTTCTTATTTCTAAAGGAACGCCATAATATGCCTCCGCAACACCACCACAGATTGCTGCAAGCGTATCACTGTCGCCGCCGATAGAAATTGCATTCCTGATCGCATCCTCGAAGTCTGTTGAATCAAAGAATGCCATAAGCGCCTGCGGAACAGTATCCTGGCAAGTTTCATTGAACTCGTATGTCGCTCTGATTCCATCAAGAGTGAAGTTCATTGGATAGTAGTTCTTGTCAATGTAATCTCTAATTTCTAAAAGGCTGCTACCGGTTTTCGCCATGTAGATAGCAACCGCTATAGCCTCCGCCCCCTTAATGCCTTCCGGGTGATTATGCGTTACTTCAGTAATCTTCTTTGCAATATCCTTAGCCTCTTCGATACTGTTTGCCGCAAATCCCGCCGCACTCACTCGCATGGCAGCTCCATTTCCATAGCTGTTGTACGGCTTAGGATTGTCGGAAAACATCCATTTGTAGAAACCTCCGCCATATCCGCAGTCGGGGTAGTTCCTGCCAATCGACTGCATACATTCAGCCGCATTCTTTGATAGATCGCTGTGGTCCGGTTTGCTGACCAAAATGGCTTGCGCCAACGCCAACGTCATAATACTGTCATCGGTAGGGAAGCATTGATATGTAAGGAACTTAAAATCCTTACTTTTGATATTGTCCCATTCAAAACGGGACCCAACGATATCTCCGATAATTGCTCCTATCATTTGACGATATCCTCCTTATAAAATATCTGTAACTTTCATTTATCTTTTCTTGACATCAATACTACACACTCCACATGGAACGATACGTTAGTAAGTACGTCATATCCACCTATCTGTTCAAGGGAACATATCTACGAACCCTTTAACGATTGCACTGGATTCTCATACAATGATTTACAATTCAAACAAGAAATAAACATCCTCTATAAAAGTCTTACTTTTTGCGATTCTGCTATTTCCTCCGAGCTCCTTATACTTCTCATAAATCCTATTTGCAACAGACAAAACCTCTTCATTTGTTCTAGATTCTAGATCTAATTCTTTAATATCCGAAAAGGTAAGTTCTTTTTTCTTCATTTTGTCTGCCACAGTAGCGTAAATAACATAGAATAATATATCATTCACCTCTGTATTTGACATACTTTCATTGCTTTTTAATGCGTTTTGGATTTTTCTTCCGATTTTGGCAGCCTTATAATATGCTTCTAGTTCCTGATTCTCTTCATACAAAAACTTGTAAGTTTCCTCATCAGTTAGTAACGTTGATGGTCTTGCTCTGGCAAAATCCGGTTTTCTCAATACAAGAGAAATTAAGCACTGAGCAAGAAAGGATACACTTATTATATCGGAAGCCTTCTTTTTTTGATTCTTATAATAGTTTTTTCTTCTATCATAGTAAAGCCCGCGATTTTTAAAGTACATTTCAATCTGTAAATGTATAGTATCAGTTACTCTAAGCGATGACTTTGGAATACTTGTCTGGTTATTTGTCGAGAAAATAATATTATCTCTAGACTCCTCACTTTCTGGTTTTATTACACGAACCAATATTGTCCTTTTATCTTCATCTATCTTTTCTAACTTATCGGAAAAATAATTATATATCTCCCTAGAAGTTTGTAACCCATTCACTATCTCAGGATTAACGACCTGCAATGATTTATTGGTAATCAGCTTTATGTCTGTTGAAAGTATAGTAACCCCATTATTAAGCCACCAAAAATCTTCGTTTCCAGATCCTACTAAAGTATCTGCAATACTTGAGTTGACATTGTTATGCCCTTGATAATCTCTAACATTAGCCTCGAAAAAAGATTTTCTTAAATTGTGATTTTCATCAGTTATAAAATTAAAATATGTACCAAGTTTTACAAGGCTTATATATTCATTTTCACTCAATGATATCGGCTGATCTGCAAGGTCCAAGTTAACCCTAATTTCGCTATCAGTATTATACATATCCATCAATTGATCTGCTGTTACAAAAATAACTTTTACTTCTGATGATGGATAATACTTTTTAATAATATTCTTAAGCTCAGAAGCCTGCCCTTCGACATTCGGGTGAACTTCAGTTCCGAGAGTAATATAATAATAGAAAAATCGAACTTTCACTTGGCTTCTAACCAATTTGGCCATAGCATCTCTAAATATACCAAATGCTTCTATTGTAGTTTCATTGTATCTGTCAATATATAATTCTAATGCATTAGACATATTGAGAAGATTATCCGAAACGGTTTTCCACTTCATTATCGCATCCTCGCCAAAAGAAGTTACATTTTTTGTCTGTAAAATATAAAAATCAAGATACGATCCCCTTGCGGCATTCAAATTTTCTATTTGATCTGCTGTTATCAATTCATCATTTAAGAAAACATATAAGTTGTCACAGCCTCCATCATTTCCACCACCAGAATTACCATTATCAATTTCTTCATCGCTAAGATTAAAATCCTTAAGTACCTGCGACGCAGCAAAGTGTTCAAAATAGTTATTCATATCACTATAGCCTGTTGCATCTTCATATTCTTGCTTTATGCACTCTTTTAATAACAACTGGTTATTTGTCAATTGTGAAGCCATCCACTGTACCTCCATTCAAGTTTTACTTCTGTTCTGCTTTCTTTTATCTCTTCTTTTCTATTTCAGATATAAATCTTATTTCATCAAATGAATTCAAGCATCTTCTTTTCCATGCAGAATTCATATCCCATCTTCTTTAATCCAACTTTGTCAAAGTCTACCGCAATAGAGGTTCCTTCGATTGCAGTAATAGTTCCAATTCCAAATGCCTTATGTTTTACTTGCTTACCTATAATATTAACAGGAATAACAACTGGTGGCTTTGGTTCTGGCTTTGGAATAACTGGTGGAACATACGCAGATTTGCTGCCCGACTTTTCCTTAGCAGCAATCATCTTCATATACTGTTCATCCACGTCCTTACCACGCGCTTTGAAATCTTCCATATCCTTAAATACAAACATGGCCGGTTTCTTTACATCATTATCAGGCACCGGACGGATAGGAAACACCCAAACTTTACGAGGAACTCCATCCTCGCCAGGCTGAGTTTCGGTGTAAGGTTTATCAACAAGCTCTATCCTTCCGCAGTACACATACTCGCCTGCATCCATTACTTCGAAAAGGTGGACATCGACGCCATTGTAACCGCTTGCTGCAAGAGTCGCATTCTGGGACCAGTTAATATCCTGATCTCCATTCTTCCCCATACCAGTGTAGTGAAGAACTCCACCAATCCACTTATCATGGTAAATACCTTTAGTATAATCTGATACAATCACCAAAGTATTAGTAGTTTTTGAACGACGCATGCCGCCCATGTTGCCACACTTAAATATATCTACCTCGTCTGCATTTTTTAGTATCTGTCCA
>JAFWWO010000061.1 GCA_017523325.1 Anaerotignum sp.
GCCCGAAAAAACACGCGGGCTTCGTTTTCGTAATTCATTTTTCTTCCCTCCCCTCTGTATATGCCGCAGCATCTTCTAAGGTGCGAAAGGACGGCAGAAGTTTCCCCAGACCGGATAAGGAAATAATTTCCGTTATTTTTTCCTCTGCACAGGCGATGGCAATGCGACCGCCCAGGCTTTGCACCTTTTTATATCGCCCAATCATAACGCCAATTCCTGCGCTATCCATAAATGTAACCTCCTGAAAACAAAATATAATATTTTTCCCACCAATCTGCTCCAGTGCATGATCTGTTTTTTCCCGCAAAAAAGCAGAGGTATGGTGGTCTATTTCCCCCGTAATATGTACAATCAGTGTTTTATTTTTCTTTGTAAACCTACAATCCATGTTCCTTCCTCCTTCCAAAACCACTATACCTGATTTTAGAACCGTTATTTTTTCTTTCTGCCGCAAATCCCTTCAAACTTCCCTATGTCCCGAAAAAAAGGTACAAAAACAATCCCTTTCAGACACGCACAGACAACAAATCCTTTTCATAGTATAAATCATATCGAATGATTGCCGCCCATCGGCAAAGCGGAGGTGTGCCTGTGCTTTATGTTCTGTTGAGTATTCCGTTTCTCTGTGGCTTTACCACGTCCGGTTCTTTCCCTAAGCCCCTCACGAAAGAGGAGGAGCAACAGTATCTAAAACTCCTGCAATCAGGAACAGAAGAAGAAAAGGAAGAGGCGAAACAAACGCTGATTCTCCATAATCTCAGACTGGTTGCCCATATTGCAAAAAAATACAACAATATTCAACGAGATCAGGAAGAACTGCTCTCCATTGGCATTGTGGGGTTAATTAAAGCAATTCTTTCTTACGATTGCGAAAAAAGCATACGGCTGGCCACCTATGCCTCCCGATGTATTGAAAACGAAATACTAATGTCACTACGATTTTCTAAGAAATTCCAAAATGATATTTCCCTTCACGAACCCATCGGCACAGACAGGGACGGAAACGAAATCGTTATGCTGGATGTCATCAACAGTGATACGCCGGATTTTGCCGACCAATTGGATTTTTCTCTGCAATCGGAGAAAATGCTCCATGCCGTCCGTGAGGTGCTGACAAAACGCGAAAGAATCGTCATTGGACTGCGGTATGGTCTTTGGAACCAAGATGTGCTGACTCAACAAGAAATTGCCGCAAAACTTGGCATTTCCCGCTCCTACGTTTCCCGTATAGAAAAAAAGGCGTTGAAAAAACTCAACGCAGCTTTACAGTAACTCCACAGGGCATTGCCCTGCTACATATTTCTTTTTTCAATAAAAAAGCAGGTCTGAAAAACAGACCCACTTCATATTCCTTCTCTCGCTTTTTATTCCTTCTCTAAAAAATAACTTCCATCTGCAATAACCCGCAATGTTTCCTTCAAAGCAGTCACTTCCTCCTCCGAAAAACGCTGTAATACCGCTTCATTTACCTCATCAATAATTTTAGAAATCGGTTCTTCCAACAGTTTTCCCTTTTCCGTGGGGACAACCCTGACCTCTCTGCGATCCTCCCGATTGATGACACGATCAATCAGCCCTTTTTTCTGCATACGATCCAGCACGCCGGAAATGGTGGAGGTCTCCAGACAGAGAATTTCCGAAATCTGCTTCGGTGTAGCAAATTCCCGTTGCCACAGACAGCTTAAAACACCATACTGAGAAGGTGTAATATCATATTCCGCCAATTTCCCGCTGAGAAATTGAAACACGGTATGTTGTGAGGTTGTCAGCAAATAGTTAATACATTGTGTCAGTTCCATAATTCTACCTTTTCTTTCGTTAGATTATTACTAGCATATCCGCAAATGCGACGAAAATCAAGCTTTTTCTTCTGCATTCCCCATCATTTTCCGAAGCATATCAAATTTTTTAACAGGGCGGTCAAACTTCACCCGTAAAATTTCCTGAGGATGAGGGGCAGAATCCACATTCTCTCCTGTCTCATTCTGTATCTGCGTTACTACCATGGCAAAGGAATCCCCTTTGGCGGGTATCACCTCTATCTCCTCGCCCACAGAAAATTTATTCCTCTGTTCGACCACTGCAAAGCCGGTTTTTTCGTCCCAATCCTCCTGTACCATACCGATAAAATCATATTCCCGAATATAGGAATTATTGGTATAAACCTGTTGGTTGCCATCGGGCTTTCCATAATAAAAGGCCGTGGTGTATTCCCGATGACTGGCTTTGGAAACCTCCTCCAGATAATAAGGCAGGCGTTGTTCGTAGCGTTTCGGGTCTGTCAAATAATCATCGATGGCCTGGCGATACGCTTTTACCACTGTACCGACATAAAAAGGGGTTTTCATGCGTCCTTCTATTTTCAGGCTATAAATACCCGCCTGAAATAAATCAGGAATATGTTCAATCATGCAAAGGTCTTTGGAGTTATAGATATAAGTGCCTCTTTCGTTTTCCTCTATGGGCATATATTCGCCGGGTCTTGTTTCCTCCACCAGATGATATTTCCAGCGGCAGGGGTGGGCACAAGCCCCCTTATTGGCATCTCTGCCGCTCAAATAATTGCTCAATAAGCATCTGCCGGAATAGGAAATACACATAGCCCCATGGACAAAGGCTTCGATTTCCATATCCTCCGGAATACTATCCCGAATCTGGCGGATTTCTCCCATGGAAAGCTCTCTGGCGATGACCACCCGCCTAGCCCCCAGCCGGTACCACATTTGGGCACTTTTATAATTTGTATTATTGGCTTGGGTAGAAACATGGATTTCCATATTCGGCACCGCTTCTCGTGCCACGGAAAACACACCCAAATCAGAAATAATCAGGGCGTCTGCGCCAATTTTTTCCACCGCCTGAAAATACTCTGCCATACCCTCAAAATCGGGGTTATGAGCGAAAATATTCGCCGTCACATATACCTTTACGCCATGGTCGTGGGCAAACTGTATCCCCTCCGCCATGGTATCCAGATCAAAATTTTTCGCCTTCGCCCGTAAACCATAGGCCTCGCCGCCGATATAAACGGCATCTGCGCCATAAAGCACGGCGATTTTCAGCTTCTCCAAATCACCGGCAGGTGCCAAAAGCTCAAACTTCTTTTGATTCTCCATGTTGTTCTCCTTCAATTTCTTTCTTTTTATAGCATAGTGCCATGCCGTCCCCAATGGGGATAATGGCAGTTTCCAATCCATCGTGGTGGGTAATATCCCAGAGGAAATTCCGCATTCGTTTGTGAATGGTGCGCTGTCTTCTGGGCACGCTAAAGCGGGTCTGGGCAATCGTACCGCCTTGCAGTACATCATCTACAATCAGCAGTCCGCCAACAGGCAAAAGCCGCAGACAATGGGGTAAAAAATTGCCGTATTGTCCTTTTGCCGCATCCAGAAAAATCACATCATAAGGGCCTTCCAGTGTAGGCAGAATATCCGCCGCATCGCCCTCCAGAATTTTGATTTTATCCTCTAAACCCATACGCTTGATATTGACTCTGGCGTCCTTTAGCATCACCTCAAAGCGGTCTATGGTAGTGACGGTTCCCTCCTCCGGAATATAACGGCACATCAGCCCGGCAGAAAAAGCCACTGCCGTACCGATTTCCAATATATGCTTCGGTTTTTGCATAGTCAGCAAAACGCTCAAAAGCCGTGCCGTTTCCAAGGGGATAATGGGGACATCTGCCGCCAAAGCCTCCCGCTGGATTTCGCCCAAAACGCCGTCATACATAGGCTGTACGGACCGCAGATATGCATTCATGGTATCGTCTGTTACATAATTCATGCTATTCTCTCCTACATCACTTATTGCGCACTGGCCTGATAATTGGCTTTCCCTGTCAAAAACTCATCGTAGGTTTCAAAATACAAATGGTTATCTTTCCCAACGGCCTCTACAACATAATAGAGATACTTGTTTGTTTCCGGGTAAATCGCCGCCTTGAAAGCAGACTCGCCCGGATTGGCGATGGGCCCCAAAGGCAAACCATTGTTTTTGCGGGTATTATAAGGAGAATCCACATTCAAATCCTCCTGCGTCAATTCTCCCGATACTTTTCCCACTGCATACAGCACCGTAGCATCAATGCCAAGGGTAATATTTTGCTGCAATCGATTATAAATCACCCCTGCCGCTCTGGGACGCTCTTCCTCCAGTTTAATTTCTCTTTCGATCATGGAGGCAATGGTTACGATTTCATCCAGAGAATAACCGCTGGCGGCTACGACATCTTGATACTCTTTTATATACATCCTCTGGAACCGTTTGAGCATCATATCAATCAAATCATGGGCTGTCATGCCTTCCGAAATGAAATAGGTATCCGGGAAAAGATAGCCTTCCAGCTTAAATTCTCTGTCCGGCAGTCCTTCCAGGAAATCATAGGCGAAGGTGCCGTTTTTGCATTCGGAGATAAATTCCTCGGCCGTGCAAAGCCCTTCCTCTTCCGCTCTTATGGCGATTTGTCGGATGGTATAGCCCTCCGGTATGGTAATTTTTTGTGTAGCGGCAACCTTACCTGTTTGCAGCAGTTCCATAATCTGGGTTTGGGTTAATCCGGTATCAATATCATAAGTACCCTGCTTATAAGTACCGTCAAACCCGTCTAATTTACTGTTCAAACGGAATAGGAATACACTGCGAATCAGTTTGTTTTCTTTCAGTATTTTTGCAATATCCTCCGTGGAAGAACCTTCCGGAATGGTCACTGTCACCGTTTGTCCGCTTAATTCCATAGGCTCTGTTGAGGAGAGCATCATATTTTTCATAAAAGTAAAGCATAATAAACCAATCAATATGGCAACAAGCAGTACAATGAGTCCTTTTGCAAAACCGCTTAGTCCGCGTTTTTTTCGTCTTTTTTTGTGTTTCCCGGAAGAAGATGGCTTTCTGTTGCTTGTTGGGCGTGCAGGTCTTTCTGCTCTTTCTCTTTTCGCGCTCTGTCTTTCGGCATACTCTCTTTCGGCATATTCTCTTTCCGCTGCTTCTTCCCGCATTCTGCGTTCTGTGCGGGTGAAGACTCTCTCCGCAGTATCCTCCTGTTGCTCCCGATGGGATCTGAGCGGACGTCTATCTTCTCTTACAGGGTAATGGGTATGTTCTTCCCTAAGGGTTTTATGTTCATGCTCCGCTTCGGGCATAAATTCGCCTTCACGATCAAAACGTTCGTCCATAGTGTTCTCTCCTTTCCTCTGTCTAAAACATAATTATACAATTTTCTTCCAACGTGTACAACCTTTTTCTTGTAACGAAAATGACAGAAATTTCTTTTCATATTTCTTAATAGCCTTGCAGAATTTTCCATGCTTGCTATAATGATACTAAATAGCGGAAGGAGGGTTTTTGTTGAATCTTGCAGAATGTATCCGTTTCCTTGAAAAAGAAGTGGGCTTTGCTTCTCGCCCCGGTCTGGAGCGGATTGGCTTATTATGTGATAAACTGGATAACCCTCAGGATAAGCTAACGGTGATTCATGTAGCAGGTACAAACGGCAAAGGTTCTGCCGCAGCGATGCTGTCCTCCATATTATTGGCGGCAGGGTATCGTGTCGGCACATACACCTCTCCCCATTTGGAACGCTATCATGAACGTTTTCTGGTAAATGGTGTTGAAATCTCAGACGAAGCGTTTGCCCGAGAAATTTCTCTTATGAAAGAAATTTGTCTACAACTAAAGGCTGAGGGAAAAGAGATGCCGACTCTTTTTGAAATCATCACTGCAGCGGCTTTCCATTATTTTTCCGAACAACATACAGATATTGTTCTGCTGGAGGTAGGCCTAGGCGGACGGTATGATGCCACAAATGTGGTAAAGTCCCCTCTCTTGAGCCTGATTATGTCCATCAGTATTGACCATACCGATTTCTTAGGGGATACTTTAGCAGGAATTGCCGCAGAAAAAGCAGGAATTATAAAGAAAAATTGCCCTGTGGTGTTGTATCCGCAGGAAAAAATAGTATATAATATCGTTAAGGATACGGCTTTGGCGCAAAATGCACCCTTGTTCTGCCCACAAAATGCAGAAATTACCGTACTGGAACAAACGTTAAAAGGTACGCGGTTTTCCGTGAAGGACGATATGTTCACATTTTCTGATGTATTTCTCCCCCTTTTGGGGTCATATCAGATTCAAAACTGTGTTACTGTGCTGCAAGCCTGTGCCGTATTACGGCAAAAAGGCCTTGCCCTGCCGGAGGATGCTATTCGTGATGGTCTGAAAACGACCCATTGGGCAGGCAGAATGGAGATTTGCGGGGAACACCCGTTGATATTGTTAGACGGTGCCCATAATACGGACGGTATTTTACAATTGGCTCATTCCCTTTCCGTCTATTTCCCGGGAAAGAAAATGACATTGGTTTTAGGTGTTCTCGGCGATAAGGAATATCAAAAAATGGCGGCAGCAATCCTCCCCTTTGCGGATTGCGTCATTCTTACGGAGCCGCAAAACGAACGAAAACTGGATTTGCTTTCCCTCTCCCATACCATTTCGGGATTTCAGGGAACAGTTTATATGGAAAAAGAAATTTCACAGGCCTATGAAAAGGCTTTTGCAATCACACCAAAGGACGGCGTCATCCTTTGCTGTGGCTCTTTATATATGATTGGCGCCATCAGAAGCTATATTTCACATAGATAAAAACGGAGGGATTCCTTGTGTTAAATTTCAAAGATGAATTAAGCAGATTTCAGCCTCTTTTAGAGCTGGAAGAGATTGAAGAGGCATTACAGCCTTCTCAAGTGCAGGATTTATTGGATATTCTGCAGCATATTGCAAAAGAGAAAAAACCGACACCTCCAACACAGGAATAATGCAAGGGAGGAATGGAAATGAAATGCCCGAACTGTGGTCATAGTTTTTCAGAAGGCTCTCTTTGTCCTGATTGCGGTGTTGATGTCTATGTTTTTCGTAAAGCCGGAAATGCTTCTATCCGCCTTTATAACGATGCACTGCATATGGCGGAGGAAAAAAATCTTTCCGGTGCCGCTGTCAACTTGGAGCAAAGCCTTTTTTTTGATAAAAATAATATTCAAGCACGTAACCTGCTGGGCTTGATTTATTGTGAAATCGGCCATATTGCAGATGCACTGAAACATTGGATTATCAGCACTTCCATTCAGCCGGAGAATAATCCGGCATCGGGTTATATGGATTATTTGCAGAAAAATGGCCGAGAAATGGAAAAATGTAATGATGCGGTGCGAATGTATAACCAAGCCATTCATTACCTGAAGCAGAGCAGCGATGATCTTGCCATTATACAATTGAAAAAAAGCATCCATAACAATCCGGATTTTTTGGACGCCTATAACCTCATGACACTTTGTTGCATTGAGGATAACAATACAAAACGTGCGCTGCATTTCAATGAGCTTGTGTTAAAGAGAGATGTCTCTAACCCTATGGCGCTGCACTATGCCCGTATTCTGAAACATACGCCCCACCCCGCACAACCGAAAAAAACAGGAAAAGAAAAGACGCCTGCTATCAAAAAAACCGACAGCAATCCGCCAATCCCTCGCTACAAACGCAAGGAAAAGAAAAGCGGTATGCTGGAAAAACGGGATTTGATTGCCTTTCTGCTGGGAATTGCCGCTGCCGCTCTTGTGATTTTAGTTTTAATCGTGCCTGCATTAAATGAAAAAACGGATTTAGTAATCAAGGACTTGCGAGCACAGGTGGACAGTTATGCCGGCGAAACCAACATGAAGCCGGAGGAAGTCTTGGCTATGCGTGAGGAATTGACAAAACTACAGCAAGAGAATAAGCAGCTTCGCAGTGAAGAAACCAAGCAGGCCAATCTGGAACTGCTCCAGACAGCCGTTGCACAGATGTCAGACCAAGATTATGAAAGCTGTGTTGCCACCCTATCCTCCATTGATACAGTGGGCTTTAGTGAGGAGGATATGAATAAATATAATTCTGTGAAAACAACTGCCTTTCCGAAAGCGGCAGATTCCTACTATACCAAAGGAAAAAGCGAGTTTTTAAGCAATAACTTTGCAGAAGCAAAAACTTATTTGGAAACGGCGTTGAATTATACAAGCACAGAAAACTTTTTGGACGATACCTATTTTTATCTTGCAAAAATTGCAGAACAATCTGATGATACTACTGCCGCAAGGACGTATTACAATAAAATTATTGCGGAATACCCCGATTCCAACCAAATTGCCAATGTAAAAAATGCTTTGGAGCAGTTGGAACAGGCATCAGAATAAAAAAACACCCTTTCCGGCATACGCTGATGAAGGGTGTTTTTTCCGAAAAAGACAAAAACAACGGCGGCGGGGATTTTCCCCACCGCCGTTTTTATGCAAAATATCTCTCAAAATCAATTTTTATCGAAAACATCGATTGCATTGGTTGTTCATGTTTCTCAACATTATTCTTTAGAACGGTATGATAGAAATCCAGTTCTCATTTGGACGTTTGCCCTCATATTCATGGCCGTTTGCAGCCTCTATAACTTCAAAGTAATACCACGCCGAAAGGTTGGTATTATCCGTGAAATTTTTGAAATCGCCAAGTCTGCTTGTTTCGTTTACGCCACGGTTGAGTATTCTGTTGAGTATGGATACGGCTTCTGCTCTTGTTATGGGCTGATCGGGTCTGAATGTTCCATCGGGATAGCCCGATACCAAACCTTTGGATGCAGTTGCAATCTGTTTATATGCCCAGTGGCTTTCTTCTACATCGCTGAAAATTGCCGTTCCCTCGCTTACACCCATGAAGTTTACGAGCATGGTCACAAATTCTGCTCTGGTAATATTCTTTCCTCCGCCGAAAGTACCATCGGGATAACCTGCAACGTATCCGCCGTTTGCCATGGAGGAAACTGCTTCGTTATACCATGATGTTGCTTTTACATCACTAAAATGATTTGTTGTTGTATATATCTGCGCCCTGCGTTCAGCCTTCAGAAGACGATAAATCATGGATGCGGTTTCGGCTCTTGTGACAGGTCTGTCAGGTCGGAACGCACCATCAGGATAGCCTGCTACATATGCGATGTGGTTATCCCCATCCAGGGCGTCGGGAGTAACAATGCCGGGTTTTTCGGGTTCGACAACGGGCTCCTCGGGTTTTTCGGGGTTTTCGCCTTTTTCTTTCCAGCCTGCGTAAACGGTCTTGTTGCTATCCATTTT
Source organism: Anaerotignum sp. (assembly GCA_017523325.1). Lineage (GTDB taxonomy): Bacteria > Bacillota > Clostridia > Lachnospirales > Anaerotignaceae > Anaerotignum_A. The sequence continues at coordinate 9,147 of JAFWWO010000061.1, forward strand.
AATGGAAGTGATTTTGTTCGTCAAATCTGCTTCCGCATACCAACCTGTGAAATCGTAACCCGCGCGGGTAGGTGTTGCAGTCAGGTTTACCGTAGCATTTTTCACGTGCTTTGTCGCTGCAATTTTGCTGCCGCCGTTGGTTTCATAGGTCAGGGTGTATTTTGTGATTGCACTGCCACTGCCGGAGCCGTCTGTCTTTGTCCATTTGGCATAGAGAGTGATGTCGCCGGTGATGGGCGTGGTAAAGTCAAAAGCATTGATGCAAGCCGCTTCCCCATACCAGCCGCCGAACTTCCAGCCGCTTGCCGTCAGGTCTTCGGGCTTGGTAGCCGTCTCGCCGCTCTTCACCGCCCGGGGAACGGGAGCTGTGCCGTGGCCGTTGGCATCAAAGGTAACGGTATGGACGACAGACGTAATGGGCCCAGACGCCTCTACCGTCAGCGTTACGTCGTCAAATTCGCTGGCGTAGTCGGTGAAATTGGCGTCGAATTCACCGCCGTTGTATTGCTCGGAAAAGAGTTTGAGGATATATGTTCCCTCTTCAAGGTCTTCGGGAACGATGAAGTCCACCTCGCCGTCCGTCGCGCTGGGCTGGGTCAGCCTGCCGTAGTAGAGCAGGTTTCCGTTGGCGTCCGTCAGAATGGCGGAGATGTATTCATTCGTCCCGGTGGTCGCATTTTCATAATTCAGCGTCACCGTGTCGCCCGGGGCTGCCGTTACCGCCGTTTCCGTTACCGCAAACTGCCGGTCGGTATCCAAAAGCGTCAGCTTCCATTTGTTGCCGGTGTGTTCGGTTATCTCCGAAAGTTCGCCCGTTGCCCCCGTCTTGCCGTTTTCGGCGGCAGATGTGAAGAGTACAGAGTCCAGATTTAAATGAAAAACGGGACGAACACCGAGTTCAGCGTCAACAGGGTAGTTGTGCTGGTAGCCGTTCTTAAACACGCAATACGCATAGTTGTAGTCGGAGATCCAGCCGTAGGAACGGAGCCACCAGCTGTTGGCTTCGCCGACGTCAGACGTGTAGTTGTTGCTTATTTTACCTCTCGCGGCAACATAGGCCGTGTTGGTGGATATGCGGCTGTTGTCGTTCGTAAAGCCGCAGCCATGGCCGTTCCCCACCTCATTATGGAACAGCAGGAACACTTTGTCCGTGGTGTCATTCCCGCCCGATGTGTTGAGGTCACCAGGGTCTTTCACCACCGTTTCCGCTATGGCAGCCTCTTCTTTTTCGTCAAAGGCATTATTGATGAAATTATCATCGCTGTAATCCACGCCGCTGTCCCCGCCGTTGTTCTCCGACGCGCCGTAGCCGTTCAGCCACGAGCGCATGGTGCTTTTTTCCCATGTTACGCGCTCATCTTCATTGTGATACCCCATCACGTCCAGATTCTGGTCCGACAGCAAATACAGCTTGCCGTCGGCATTTTTCAGCACCCGCCACTTGATCGGGTCCTTGTTGAAGCCCTCGTTGCCGTCGGGGCTCTGATTGTATGTGCCGAAATACACGGCGCTTTTCTGCTCGCCCTCGATGTTCGCCGCAACAGACGTTGTGCCGCTGTGATCCACGAGTTGGATCGCCTTGTTCGTGCCCGCCGCCTGCGCCGTCTGGCTCATGGCAGGGGCAATGCCCATTACCAGCGCCAGGGCTAAAAGAATACTCAATAATTTGCTTGTTTTGTGTTTCATATAAATACCTTCCTTTCAAATTTTTTGTTCATTTTTCGGTTCATTTGCTCCCTTCGGGTCACCCCGAACGGAATGGATGGACAATCAATGCGTACCACCTCCATTCACGCAAAAAAGCACACCAAAGCGGCATTTCAAAATGCCGCTTCGATGTGCTTTATATGTTCTGTTATTTTTCCACGCCGAAAAAAGGGTATA
>JAFWWO010000062.1 GCA_017523325.1 Anaerotignum sp.
CACGTCTTTCATCGGCTCCCAGTGCCAAGGCATTCTCCTTGTGCTCTTTCTTGCTTGACCAGTCGGTTCCTTTCTGCTGCTTTCGCAACAAAAACAACCTTGTTTTCATAGCTTTTTCTCTGGAATGTTTTATAGTAGCGATTTACTATAAAATTTGTTTTAAGAAAAATTTGTCTTTCTCGATTGACTCTTTTTTGCTTCTTGTATTCAGTTTTCAAGGTGCATTTTGAAACCGGCCATTTCGTGGCCGCCTAAATATAGTATCACGGTGTCTATCTATTGTCAACAACTTTTTTTGTTTTTTGTAAATTTTCTGAAACCCCTGAAACCATAGGCATTTCAAGTAAAAATCGTTAATATCAGCCGCAGTAAAATATTGTTTTCATAGGCAATTTTTGCCACATGGGAGGCATCTAAAGCCTGAAATAGCCCAATAAATTTTCCATGGCACTGAAAAAAGGTCAAAACCGCACAGCCCAGCCAAACGATACACAGCCCTTTTGCGCCGCCTACCAACAATCCACAGGCCCGATTGAAAAAATTCAGCCCCGGCAATTTGCTGATTAAGTTCATGGCATTGAGTAGCATTTTTACCGCCAGAAAAATCACTGCAAAGGCCAGTATCACGCCCAAAATATTGATGCAAATATTCGCCAGATACCCTGCAATATACTCTTTCAGGCTCTGCACGTCCAGCAAATGATAAATCACCGGATTATTATTCTCCAGCAGGGCTTCCTTTATAAATGCGGGCAATTTTAAGCCCTCAATCAATTCCGTCTGGGTATGTATGGCATTTTCGTGGATAGCCTCCTCTAAACCCATGGAATTGCCGATGGAATTGGCCAATAAATCAAATATCGGGGTTCCCCGTAAAAATTTATCAATGGTCGGACTGAACAGCTTCGTTCCCACCAATGCCGCCAGCATAGGCAAAAATCCCAATGCGGCGCGAATAAAGCCCTTTCGCCATGCAACAACGGCATAGCTCAAAACCACTGCCAGCACAATACCGTCCAATACATATACCATATCCCGATTTCATCCTTTCTATCCGCATAAAAAAATTTTCTATATAATTATGAAGAAGCAAAAATAGAAAGAACTCCCGAAAAACGGGGAGTTCTCCGTTCTTATTCCTGCACTTCCTCTGCCGAATTTTGTTCCGCTGACGGCGTTTGCTCTGGCAGGGGTTGGTCTGTTTCTGCCATCGCATCCGGTTCTGTCGCCTTATTTTCTGTCGATGCCTTTTGCACCGCCTTATCGTCCTTCGACATCTTCAAAATGTCAATCTGCTCTTTTCCAATCACCATCACGCGGTTGAGCTTTTCCATAGGCAGCAAATCACTGACATCTGCCGTAGCCGTATAATTCCAATTCAAGTTGCCGCCGTGGGTCAGCCCGATATAATTCCGGTCATTTCCTGCCACAACGCCTCTTTCACCGGCAGAAAGATAGGTCACGCTTTTACCGCTTTCATATGCAGCCTTTTCCTTGCCGGAATTGTCTATCCAGCAAATCGTCCCTTTTTCTCTGCCGTCCTTATCGGCAACACTGTCGCCCAATGCCACCACAATATATTCCTTTATGCCAAAGGCCGCCTGATCAACGGTATTTTCCAGCTCATAGCTCCACAATTCCTGTCCTTGGGCGTCAATGCCGTAAATATTTTGGTCAGAGATTGCCGCCAGCACGCTACCCTTGCGGTAATGTACCACGGGAATCAGCTCGTTGGGCTTTTCCACCGCCGCAAACATACTGTCCATATAGCTTTCACTATCCTCTGCATTGATATAAAACAATATCACACGGGCAATGGGTGCGATATCCGTCGTATCCAAATAGCTTACGGCAAATGCTCGATTATCCTCGGAAACATCGGAAGAAAGAGGATAAATGCCATTGCTTTCCTCTACTCTTTCCTTTAATAGAGTACCCTTTGTGTTATACACCCGAATCCGATAAGAAGAATGTGCTTTTGTAATCAAAGAAAGGTATCCGCTTTCATTCAGAGCAAACTGCACAGGGGTTCCCTCTGTTTGCAGGTCGTACAAAAGCCCCTCTTTGTTATAGACCCGAAGCGTTTTGCCGCCCAAATCCCCCACAGCAACATATTCACCCTCCTGTGCCAGAACCGGAGAGGTCATATTAAAGGTATCGCTCCATTTTTGGTCGTCCATACCCCTGAAATATTTCACGCCGTCCTTCGTGCAAAGCATAAATTCCTTATCAAACATGGCAACTGCCGCCTTACTTCCGGCATCTACGGGCATACTCTCAAGGGGCTGTGCCTCTGCTTTTGTTGTCGGTTCTTCTGTTCTTTGGGTCTGTGTCATCAAGCCTTTGAGCTTGCCGTTGCCGTGGAAGGTATCAATATAAATCCCCCCCGCTAGCAAACAGACCGCCGCCAATACACAAACCACAGCAACCAGTGCTTTATCATTTCTCCATTTTATGGATTTCCGCCTGCCCATATTTTTCCTCCGTTAACTTTGTTTCTCCTTATCCTTCAGAAAAAACACCGTTCCTATCCATATATTTCCGCCTGCCGGCAAACGCTTTCATCTGCCCATACAGTTTATCATACTACACTCTGCCGTCTTTTGCAAATTTCCTGCATCAAAGCGGCCGTATCCCATAAAAAATGCCCGAACCTTCCCGCAGGAATTTCGAGCATTGGTATCTCTTTTCGGTTTCATCAGCTATTTCTCAGCTTTTCGTACAGACTGATGTATTTTTCTGCGGAGCGTTCCCATGAATAGTTGCAGTTCATAGCATTTTTCACCACATGGAGCCATTCCTCCCTGCCCATGTGGTATGTCCGCAAAGCCTCCTCTATTGCCCAAAGCAGTCCGCCGCCGTCATAGGTTTCAAACAAAAACCCGTTGCCTTCCTTTGTTTCGGGATTATAATGGGTGATGGTATCCGCCAGACCGCCGGTTTTACGCACAATAGGCACCGTACCATACCGCAGACTGAACATCTGCCCTAAACCGCAGGGCTCAAATCGTGAAGGCATCAGGAAGAAATCCGCCGAGGCGTAAATTTGCTGTGCCAGCACCTCATCGAAGAAAATATTGGCAGAAACCCTGCCGGGATAGCCCCACTCCATATTCCGGAAGATATGCTCAAAACGGGCCTCCCCCGTTCCCAGCAATACAAATTGAATATCTCTGCGCATCATTTCATCCAGCACAAAGGTCAAAATATCCAGCCCCTTCTGGTCTACCAGACGGGTAATCATGGCAATCATGGGCACATCTCTTTGCTCCAGCCCCAGCCGTTGCTGCAACGCCCGCTTGTTTTCCGATTTCCCTTCCGGATGCACCGCATCAAAGGGACAGACAATCCTCTTGTCCGTAGCAGGGTCATTGGCGGCATAATCAATGCCGTTTAGGATACCGGAAAGTACGTTGCTCCTGCTTCTGAGGATACCGTCCATACCGTAGCCGAAATCCCAATTCTGTATTTCATTGGCGTAGGTTTCGCTGACCGTACTCAAATGATCCGCATAAATCAGCCCCATTTTCATGTAGCTGACTCTGCCGTAAAACTCCACATTACCGTTTTCATAGCAATAATAGGGCACACCCAGCATTTCCATCGTACTGCGGTCAAAGCAGCCCTGATATTGCAGGTTATGAATGGTGAAAAGGGTCTTGATTTTGGAATAATAAATCATTTTGCCGTAAATTTCTTTCAGGTACATACAGACCGGCCCCGTCTGCCAGTCATTGCAATGCAGTATATCGGGATAAAAATCCAGCATCGCCAGCATATCCAACACTGCCTTGCCAAAGAAGGCAAACCGCTCATTGTCATCGCCGTAGCCGTAGAGCCCGCCCCGACCGAAATAAAAATCATTTTCTATAAAATAAACAGGTACATCTCCGTTTTTCCGTAGTATTTTTGCCCGCTGTGTCCGCCACTGCAAATGGACGTCGAACTCACCAATCAGCTCCACGCCATACATCGTTTCATCTTTAATTGACATATGTCGGGGAATCACAACACGGACATCCACACCTTTTTTGCGTAACGCTTGCGGCAAAGAGCCGATGACATCGCCCAGACCACCGCTTTTGATAAAAGGCGCCGATTCAGATGCTACAATAAGCACCTTCAAATCCTTTCCCATTCTTCTCACCTCAGTTATTATCATACTATGAAAACCGCCCCACAGCAAGAAAAATCGCTTTGTCCGCCGAAAAAAGCCATACATTCGTCTACCACCTTCTGATTTTTTGCCTTTATATTTTCTCTTAAAGATGGTAAACTATTCGCGAAGGCATTAAGCCGTGCGGGCAGCCGCTTATAAACAGCCTCGGATGCCTGCATACGGTAGGCTGTTTATAAGCGGCTGCACATAGGGCGGAGCCCGCGATGAGTAGCCAACGGCTACGAATTCCCCACGGCGTATTTCCGTTGCTCTAGCCTCGGATGCCTGCATACGGCAGGTTGTTTATAAGCGGCTGCACATAGGGCGGAGCCCGCACAACTTATTTAGTTGTATCAATATCGCAGGACGAACCGCCCACCAAAATATCTTTTGAAAAACAGCCCCAACAATCTATATTGAAAAGAGGTTTGCATATGAATCACACCATTCCCGAAAGAAAAGAGTCCGACCCTCGTTACCATTGGCATATCGAGGATTATTACCAAGGCGATGCCCATTGGGAGAAAACCTTTGCCACCCTGGAAAAAAGCCTGCCGGAAATCACGGCATTTTCCGGCAAACTGGCAGACTCTGCAGAAACCCTTTTGGCGTGCCTGCAAAAAAACTTGGAGCTTTCCCTGACATTAGACCAACTTTATACCTACGCCAATATGCGTTTGCATGAGGATAGTGGGAATAGCTTTTATCAGGCCATGGCATCTCGGGCGGAAATGCTGTTCATCCGTTATTCCGCCGCCGTTTCCTTTCTGACACCGGAGATTATCGCCATACCGGAAGAACGGCTAAATGCCTTCCGCCGGGAAAAAGCAGCAGATTTTGCCGTATATGACCATTTTTTCCATAGCCTTCTGCGGCAGAAAGCCCATACGCTTTCACCGGCGGAGGAAAGCCTGCTGGCGAAAACAGCCGAGCTGGGCGGTGCACCCCGGCATATTTTCACTATGCTCAACGATGCGGATATTCTTTTCCCTTCCATTCTCAACGCCAAAGGAGAAGAAACGGAATTGACCAAGGGCAGATATATCACATTTTTGGAAAGCCCCGATCGCCGTGTGCGAAAGGACGCCTTCCACGCCCTGTATTCCGTTTATCTGAGCCGGAAGAATACATTGGCGGCGACCTATTCCTCCTCCGTAAAAAGCGACGCATTTTTCGCACAGGCAAGGAAATACGGTTCCTCTATGGAAATGGCATTGGCGGACGATAATATCCCTCTTTCTGTATATGATAGCCTGATTGATACGGTTCATGCACACCTACCCTTACTCCATCGGTATGTTTCTTTGCGGAAAAAGGAATTAGGCGTAGAGAAGCTGCATATGTACGATTTGTATGCTCCTCTTGTGCCTGATGCTGATGTAAAAATCCCTTATGAGCAAGCGAAAGAAATGGTGAAAAAAGCCCTTTCCGTCATGGGAGAGGAATATGGTAAAGCTCTTGCCCACGGTATGGAAAGCGGCTGGATTGATGTTTATGAGAATAAAGGCAAGCGAGGCGGTGCCTATTCCTGGGGCAGCTATGGGGTACACCCCTTTGTGCTTCTGAACCATAACGATACCATCAATAGTATGTTCACATTGGCCCACGAAATGGGTCACGCCCTCCATAGCTACTTTACATGGCAAAAGCAGCCCTATCTTTACGCCGACCATAAGATTTTTGTAGCCGAGGTAGCCTCCACCTGCAACGAGGCGTTATTGATGGAATATCTGCTGAAAACCACCGAGGATACCTCTATGCGGAAATATCTCATCAATTATTTTCTGGAGCAGTTCCGTGGTACGTTATTCCGCCAGACCATGTTTGCGGAATTTGAAAAAATCACCCATGACATGGTAGAAAAAGGCGAACCGCTGACATGGGAGGCCATGAACCAAATCTACCATGAACTGAATGTCAAATATTTCGGTGAGGATATTGTTGTCGACCCGGAAATCGACATCGAATGGGCCAGAATCCCCCATTTTTATAACGCCTTTTATGTGTACCAGTATGCCACGGGATATAGTGCTGCCATTACCCTTTCCCGCAAAATCCTAAAGGAGGGACAGCCGGCCATCGACGCTTATCTGGACTTCCTTTCCAAGGGCAGCAGCGAGTATTCCATTGACCTGTTAAAGGGTGCGGGCGTAGATCTTTCCACGGCGGAACCCATAGAAAACGCCATGAAAGTATTCCAAGAGCTGCTGGATGAGTTTGAAGCATTGTAATCCCAATATTTAAGGGTGTTCCCGTAGGAACACCCTATTTTTTATTCTTTTTTGGAAAAATGCTTTATGGCAAATGCGGCGAAACGTTTTGCTGCCGGGGAAATCATCTCCTCCGTAGGCATTGCAATCCCGATTTCCACCCATTCCGGCGGATCTAAAGGCAGAATTTCCATATTGCCGCTCCAATCTCCCACCTGAATGGCATTGACCACCGTCACCCCTAATCCGGCCTCTACCATGGCGAAGGCCGCCTCATCATCGGAAGTGGCATAGCGAATATGGGGGCGGATGCCTTTGTCCTGAAACAGTCTGGAATTATCCGTTTCCAGCCCCGGAAAAATCTGTATGAAGGGCTCCGTTTCAAAGAGAGATAGAGGAACACTGCCCCGCTTCACAATAGAATGCCCTTTAGGCACTCCCGCCACCAGCTGGTCTTTTTTCAATGGCACCCATCGTAGATTTCCCTCGCGTTTGCTGATGATGCAAAAATGCAGCCTCCCCTGCTCCAACAAGCGGCTCAACTCACTGCTGGTTCCCTCCACAATGCCTACGCTGATGCCGGGATAGCTTTTGCTAAACTCCGTAATCCATCCGCAAAGCTGGGGGTAATAGATATGATACGCCGTTCCCACAGCAATTTCGCCCGTTTCCACCCCAAGGATTTCTCCTGCCGTCTGACGGTAGCACTCCTCCCAACGCAATAATTCCTGTAAAATCGGCAATATCCGCTGACATTCTGCCGTAGGCACCACACCGCTTCTGCTGCGTCGCAAAAGAGAAAAGCCTGTTTCCTCCTCCAGTGCAGCAATACTGCGGCTGATACCGGAGGGCGTATAGCCCATTTTATCCGCCGCCGCTGTAAAACTGCCGGTTTCAATGGACGTCAACAGCACCTTGCATTTTTCTGTATCCATGGCATCACTTCCTTGACTTTTTATCAAAGTATTATTGATTTTCATTCGTTTTACTCAACAATAACTCTGTATTATACTGATGTCAAGAGGAACCGGAAAAATAAACCAAAAAGGAGGAATCGCTATGGAATATACCTACACCGCCGTTGCAAAAGCAAAAAGACTGCAACCCATCGCCTTAAATGGGGAAACAGCGCAAATTCTGCTGGCGGCAGTTATCATCGCCCGCAGCACCTCATTCCTGTTCGCCAAAATATTACTGCAAAGCATGGGGCCTTTTACACTGTTAGGGGTTCGATTTCTCATCGCCTTTGCCTTTCTGGCTGTGGCTTTCCATAAAAAACTGACACATCTGCATTGGCAGACTCTCCTGCGGGGTTTTCTGCTGGGGGTCGCATTTTTCGGTGTCATGGCGGCAGAGCTGTATTCCTTGCAGACCACTCCCTCCTCCACCGTATCTTTTCTGGAGAATACCGCCATTGTGTTTGTGCCTCTGTTGGAAGGCATTCTGCGCAGGAAATGCCCCCGTGTCCCACTGCTGTTCAGTATGGCAGTCACACTGCTGGGCATCGGTCTTTTGGCCATACCCGGCGGCGGGATTCATTTTTCCATGAAAAGAGGCGAATCTCTGGGTTTATTGGCAGCAGTTCTCTATGCCATTGTCATTCTATTGACAGACCGCCTTTCCCGCAAGGATGATTCTTTTGTACTGGGTATCCTACAAGTAGGTTTTATCGGGCTTTTTGCCATTATCGCCGCATTTTTATTTGAAACACCCAGACTCCCTTCAGGGCAAACAGAATGGATTCTGATATTGGTCTTGGCATTCGTTTGCAGTGGGTTCGGCTTTACACTCCAGCCTGTTGCACAAAAATATACCTCCGCGGAGCGGGCGGGTATGTTCTGTGCCTTCAGTCCTGTCAGTGCGGCCATTTTGGGCCGGATTTTCCTCCATGAGTCCTTGGGCATTACGGGTTTTGCAGGTGCCGCTCTGGTACTGTCCGGCATATTTATCTCCACATTGGTAAAACAGAAGGAACTAAAGTAACTCCTTATTATGGAAAAGAGAAGGACCTCCCTCCTTCTCTTTTTTTATGTCCATGCTATTTTCTGTCTTTCCTCCGAAATATTGTATAATCCTTTGGCAAAAATGCGAAAATAAGGAAAAGGAACTCCTTTCCCCATCAAATACGGTGAGAAAGAGATTCCGCAACACCAAACACAAAAGGAGAGAGATATATGCTGGAAAAATTGGAAGAAAAAGCAATGGTGGAATTTCTGAACAAATTTGATGAAACCCCCTTTATGGTGAAATTTAAGGATAACACCTATTCCATCGGACAGGGTAAGCCTGCCTTTACGGTGCATTTCAAAAAAGCCCTTCCCCTTACCGATCTTATGCGAAGCACCTCTCTTGCCCTCGGCGAGGCATATATGGACGGTATTCTCGATGTAGAGGGCGATCTTTATGAAGTATTGCAGCATTTTTTAGGGCAGCTGGGGAAATTTTCTCTGGACGAAAAGGCCCTGAAAAAGCTGATTCATCCCTCTGTTTCTCCCAAAAATCAATCCAAGGAGGTACGCAGTCATTACGATATCGGCAACGATTTTTATCAGCTTTGGCTGGATAAAAGCATGAGTTATTCCTGTGCTTATTTCAAAAATCCGGAGGACTCTCTGGAGGAGGCGCAAAAAAATAAGGTGGACTATATTCTGAAAAAACTCCACCTGCAAGAGGGCATGACCCTTTTGGATATCGGCTGCGGTTGGGGCTTTCTGTTGATGGAGGCGGCCAAAAAGTATCATATTCAGGGAACGGGCATTACCCTTAGTCAGGAGCAGTATGCGGAATGTAAACGGCGGATTGAGGAAGAAGGCCTGCAAGAGTATTTGACCGTAGAGCTGATGGATTATCGGGATCTGCCCAAATGGGGCAAGCAATTCGACCGTGTTGTCAGCGTAGGCATGGTAGAGCATGTGGGGCGGGAAAACTATCCTCTGTTCAATGATTGCGTAAAGGCCGTACTGAAAGATGGCGGTATTTTTCTGTTGCACTTCATCAGTGCCTTACAGGAGCATCCCGGCGATGCATGGATTAAAAAGTATATCTTCCCCGGCGGCGTCATTCCCAGCTTGCGGGAGACTCCGACATTCGATCTGACTTTTCTTTTACCGAATTCTTTTTCAAGTGCACTCTTTTTCTTTTTGTTTCGAACCTTAAAAGAAGAGAGTTCCGAC
>JAFWWO010000063.1 GCA_017523325.1 Anaerotignum sp.
GGGAAACCAACACCCGGAAAATCGAAATCCATTATAGCTTTGTCGGACAGGTTGATACCGAGCAGGAGCCGACGCAAGTTGTCAACCATGACCGCCGCAACATGGTAGATGTAAAAAGTATCGCTATCTAACCCCAGCAAAATTTGTACCCGAGTAACCATCATCAACATAAAACTCAGGATTCAAGAAGTGATTTTGCTTAGCGTATTTCAGTAATATATCCTTTTGATTCGAGATCGAGTTACTCTCACCTGCTAATTTGTCCTCATTCGATAACCGGCAATATAGAGCCGTTATTTTTTCAGCCACCTTTTCTTCCTCCTTTTCCGTAGTGGCTGTCTTAACAGGATTGGTATCTTGATTATACGCTGTCAAATGCCCCATGGTCAGCCCTCATTTCTTCATTGGTCATAATTCTTTTCAGCTTGGATGTCAAGGTTTCCGTTCCTTCATAAGAGCCGTCCACAATATATGTCGTTCCGTGAATGGTTTCCTGCACCACAATGTCATCCAGCCAGTAGGCAGAAATGTTCTTGACCGTTACGAGCCCGTCTTTGAGCTGATAATTCTTCCTTTTACTCATATCCTTGCTTTTCCTTTCTGCAATTCCTTCCTATGCCTATTTCTTAAAAACAATAGTAGCAAGCATACGAGGTGAGCTACCACCTCGACATTTTTTGTCTTTCAGGTCCCTTGCCCGAAAGCATAATTTGTATCGGCTTGCATCTTGTTTCTCTTGGATTATTTCTCCTTTCATCCTCTAAAACGTTCAAGTTTAGAAACTGCCAAATAATCTGAAAACAATTCTGCATTTTTGCGCCAGTACTGTAGCAACAAGACGAGGAAATTGGGAAAGAAATAAAAAATCACAATTAAAAAAAATCGACCGAAAGTCGAAAAAATACTGACACAAGCGTGCTGCTCGAGATATAATAAAACCGACCAACAGTCTATTATGGAGGGTGCCCATGAAAAAGGGAGAAAAACGAAGACAGGAACTACTGAAAATTGCTTATGAACTGTTCATCACTCGTGGATACGAAAACACCAGTGTGGATGAGATTATCGATAAGGCGCAGATTGCAAAAGGCACATACTATTACTATTTTCCAAGCAAGGAACAGATGTTAGAAGAAGTCATAGAAATGATGATTGATGCCGAGGCTGAAATGGCTCGCCATATTATGGAAACGACGATTCCGGTGCCCCAGAAAATTGTAGGCATCATCACCTCGTTAAAACCGCTCGACGCAGAGCAGCCCATCAAAGACGCTCTGCATCAGCCGGAGAATATATTGATGCACCACAAGGTTAGGAAAAAGCTGATTGAAATGGCCATGCCGCTTTTGGTAGAGGTTGTGGAGGAAGGCATCAGAGAAGGCATCTTTGACTGTGACAAGATTGCAGAGCGCGTTAAAATGCTCCTCATTCTCAGCGATGGAACGTTTAACGAAGGAACATTTCGCGAGAGCGATATATCGGTCTTCATCGATATATCGGAAAAGCTTCTCGGCGCGCAAAGGGGAACAATGGGCTTCCTTGCGGATTTAATCGACAAGAGTGAAATGGAGGAAGGCAAATGAGTAGCAGTACGACAAATACTTACAAATATAGACCGGTTCTATTCTTTGTGTTGACATATTTTTTCACTTGGATATTCTGGATACCGGCAATTTATGTTCCGGAAAGTATCAGTCCGGTGTTGATGCTTCTTGGGCTTCTTGCCCCCGCAGTAGTTTCTACAGTTTTTGTTATTCTGTCCGGTTCCGATGCACTGAAACAAGACTTAAAGAATAAGATTGTCGGGTTTTATAAGGTCAAATGGCTAAATGTTATTTGGGCAGTAATCGTATTTCTTATAGTGATTGTCTGCTCTATATTGCTATCACTTCTCTTTGGGCAGTCGCTGAATCAATTTGCTTTTGTTGAAGACTTTTCTTTCACTGGGGTTGGAATAGCTGGTGCGTTTATCACTATCACTCTCGCTTCAATCATTGAGGAAATCGGCTGGAAGGGATATTGTGAAGATTCAATTGGTAACTATATGAATTGGTTTTGGGAATCCCTAATATTTGGAGTCCTTTGGTCTTTCTGGCATTTTCCATTGATCTTTATTCATGGGACTTATCAGGCTGATCTTATGGTGAATCCGCTTTTTGTAATCAATTTTTTCGTAAGCAGCATTCCCATGGGCTTTGTCATCACATGGGTCTATCTTGTGAGCGAACGTTCCATTCTCGCCTGCATAATCTTCCATTTCTTTGTCAACTTCCTTCAGGAGAAGATAGCAATGACTCCAGAAACAAAATGCGTGGAAACGATTGTCATCACGCTGGTTACCGCGATCATCGTTCTGACCAACAAAGACATGTTCTTTGAGACTCGTCATGTCGGAAGACTACTTGAGTAGAACCTCAAGAACGGCAGAGAGTTGGTGGGAACATGAAGATCAAATCTGGGTTTGGAAAATTTTTTCTGCTATGGGCTGGTGAGCTGATCTCATCCATCGGGGGAGGTCTTACAAGCTTCGGTTTGGGAGTGTATATTTTCAATCAGACCGGGAGCGCTGCCGATATGGCGCTTGTGACGCTTCTCGGCTTTCTTCCGACATTGCTTTTTTCGGTCCCAGCAGGAGTACTTGCCGACTGGTATGATCGGCGCCTTCTGATGATAATTGGAGATAGTTGCTCCGCATTAGGGATAGTTTACATTCTTTTTTGCATTATGGACGGAGATGCGGGGCTATGGCAGATAGCTCTTGGCGTATTTGTGAGCGCATCTTTTTCCGCATTGCTTGAGCCCTCATTTCGCTCCACCATAACCGATATCCTGACAGAGGGCGAGTATTCAAAGGCGAGTGGGCTTGTTTCACTCGCTGGAAGTGCGAGATATCTTTTTTCCCCGATTCTCGCAGGCTTTTTGCTAAGCATAGGCGATGTGAAGCTTCTTCTAATAATGGATATTTGCACTTTCTTTCTGACGGCAGCGTGTGTGGCCGTTATAAAAAAAGAAATAAGCTCTCCGACACGTGCGAATCACGAATCGTTCTTTGAGAGCATAAAAGCGGGCTGGCACGTCTTGCTTGATAATAAAGGAGTTTTTGCACTTGTTTTGTTATCAGCAACGGTAACTATGTTCATGGGAATATTCCAAATCATGGTTGAACCGATGATTCTATCTTTTAGGGACGCAAAGGCCCTGGGAATAGCAGAGACAATATGCGCTAGCGGCATGCTCATATCGGGGCTATTGCTTGGAATCCGAGGGATCAGAGGAAACTATGTTCACATTCTTGCATTATCGCTCGCAACAGCAGGTTTGTGCATGACCGGGTTTGGACTTACTCTAAACATGATACCGATTTGCATATTCGGATTCGGTTTTTTTGTCGTCCTTCCGTTTACTAATAACTGCATGGACTATCTCGCAAGAACAAATATAGCTTGCGAAACGCAGGGAAGGGCCTGGGGGATAATCGGATTCCTGTCGCAAATGGGATATGTTATAGCTTATTCCGTTTCAGGCATCGCAGCTGATAAAATCGGAGAACTGTTTCAAATTGGTGTCGGAAGAGGTGCCGCTTTGGTGATACGGATTGCGGGAATCTGTCTAATTATGATTTCGGTCCTTTGTCTGCTTTCCCCTTCGATCAGAAGCCTTGAAAGACATTGATAGGGACAGAGTCTTTTATAATCGTTCGATGGTTGTATTCTTGAATGTGGCTATAGCCATTTTTAAACTTCGAAAATGGTATGAGTAAGGAATCCATTATTAGGTCATTATGACAGGGATTTCAGAGGATGAAAATCTCATAATCGCACCTTTGTAGGGATGTTTTCCAGTCTGTATACCCATACTGAAAGACATTTTTAAGGTAAATAGGAACGGCGTCCGAAGACGCCATAATTACTTTTCCAATCCTTGTTAGACAGTCGGTTTTCCTAAACCTTCTTTACGAACAAGGACTTTTAGTTTTGCGGTATTTCAGCAATTTTCAAGGTTTCGACGATGTTTTGGATAATTTGCGCCGTCAGTCCCCATATGGTATAGCCGTCGTATTCATAGAATAATTCAGGGAATACGCTTTTGCGAAAGGGATAGTTCTTTCCGCCTTCAATCCGTTCATAGGGGAAATCGGAAACCTCCACGGCCTTCCAGACCATATCAAAGCTTTCCGGCGTGGTTTCCAGAAAAAAGGACAGGGGAACGGTGAATATTTTATCCACCTCCATGGGATTGGGTCGGGCCTGCAAAAAGGTGTCATAGGGCACATAGCCCAGAAATGGTTGTATCAACCCTCGATATACCGTCAGCATATAATCGCTTTTCCCCAGTATTTGTATCTCCTGCCGCAGGATACCCAGTTCCTCTTCCGTTTCCCGCAGGGCGGTTTCCTCTAGGGTTTCATGGTCCTCCCGATGACCGCCGGGAAAGCAAATATCTCCCGGCTGAAGAACGCCTGCTGCCCGCTTGTTTAACACAAGATGTAGTTCTTCGTCAATTTCTGTAAATAAAGCAAGTACGGCAAAATGGCGCAGCCGTAATATGGGTTTTGCAGGCCGCCCGGAAAAAACAGAAGCCACCTGCTCCAGACATTTTTTGCTCTCCATATCCCTCAATCCTTTCTCAGCTTGATACGGGTGGCTGCCATACGGCGGCGTCCGTCCTCGATTTCGGCGTAATGCTTACGGGTGGTATTGACATCAGCGTGGCCCAATACATCTGCCACCAGATAAATATCCCCCGTTTCCTGATACAAATTCGTGCCAAAGGTACTCCGCAGCTTATGGGGGGATATTTTTTTCACTGTAATTCCGTTGGCGTATTTTTTTACCATTTTTTGTACTGTGCGGACATTGATACGCCTGCCTTGGCCGGATAGGAACAGGGCGTCCTCTCCCTCCTCCTTTGTAACGGCGTTTTTCCTCTCTTCCAGATAAATTTCCAGCGTTTCCCGTACCTCCTCTCCGAAGTACAGAAATACCTCGTTGCCGCCCTTGCGGGTGACTTTTACGGCATTATTCCGGAAATCCAAATCTTTTATGTTGATACCGACACATTCGGAAACACGCATACCTGTACCCAGAAGAAGGGTCATCATGGCCAAATCCCGTTTTTTTGTTTTTTCGTGGAAAACTTTTTCCCGTCCTGCCAGCTTTTCGCCGCTTTCCACGGCATCCAGAAAGTTTGCCACTTCATTGACGTCCATGCGGACAATGGCCTTCTCGTGGATTTTGGGCGTATCCACCAGAGCGGCGGGGTCTGCCGAGATGGTTTTCTTTTTATAAAGAAACTTGAATAAACTGCGTACTGCTGCCAGCTTGCGGGATTTCCCCTTTTCATCATTGTGCATTTCCATAGCTGCGGCGGGGTTTTCGTGGTCGGGGCGGATATAGTAGGAAAGGTATTCCAAAAAACAGTCGATATCTTCCGAAGTGACTTCATTGAGCCTCTCGGCAGTCAGCTCCCGTGTTTCTATCCCGCCCAGGGTGCGATGCTCCTCGTACAGATAACGAAAGAAAATCCGCAAATCATAGGCATAGGCAAGGCGGGTTTTGGTAGAGGTCGTCTGGACAATACCACGAAAAAAAGCCTGCGTAAAGGGCGGTAGTTCCTTCTGGATCTCCCGCAGACGTAGGGTCTCTTTATTTTTCAATTCTTCGTGATAGGTAGACATAATATCATTCCTCCCGATTCCAGCCTTTCAACGGGGAACGCTTGATGGCACCAAATACCTTTTCCTGCAAATTATCGTAATTCTTGGAAATTTCTGCCAAAAACTCTTTGGTTTCCTGCCGTTTCGTATTGCCGTCGGCGAGGCAGGGATTTTTGACAATATGAATATCGCTTTTATGGATGAAGCTTTTTGCCTCCCATTCCGGTACATACATCAGGGGGCGGATAGAGTAGAGTTTTTTTCTGTCCAGATAGCTGACGGGAGCAAAACAGTTCATACGCCCTTCATAGAAGAGGGACATGAAAAAGGTTTCCACTACATCGTCCTTATTATGCCCCAGGGCGACTTTGTTGCACCCCAGCTTTTCCGCCATATCGTTGAGGGCACCTTTTCGCATTTTGGCACAGAGGGAGCAGGGGTTTTTCTCCTTTCGTTCCTCAAAAATAATCTGTCCGATATCCGTATGGACAACACTGTAATGCACCCCTAATTCATCGCAAAGGGCTTGCACATCGTCATAGGACGCACCGGGCAATCCTAAAGAAACGGTGATGGCTTCCAGTTCAAAATGCTTGGGATAAAACCGCTGTAAATGCTTGAGGGCAATCAGCAGGCAAAGGCTGTCCTTGCCGCCGGAAACACCGATGGCAATTTTATCCCCTTCTTCTATCATATGGTAATCATCTACGGCACGACGTACATAGCTGAGCAATTTTTGCAGTTTCATAAAATACTCCTTCAAAATCATGTTTTTTTCTCTATTATAACGGAAAAATGCAAAAAAAGGAATGTTTCCGCAGAGGTTTTCTAAAAGAATTGGGGTTAGGATTGCTGTTCATTTTATAAGAAAAGGGATATACTGTAAGAGAAAGGCGGAGATTGCCCGCGATGGGAGTTTTGGATAGAGCGGTTAGACAAATGCGGCAAAAATTCTTGAAAATAAAGCGGAAAAACAGTATAATTATTCTAATAAACTTTTTTCGACAAATGCACGAGGCATTGTATTGTGTAAAAGGGGGTGATGGGCATGACAATCGCAGAGCAATTGTATCAGGAATTGATTGAGAAAATCAAGATGTATCATCCATCGAAAGATTTTGAAATGGTGGAAAAGGCGTTCCGCCTTGCGGAGGATGCCCATAAAGAGCAAAAACGCAAATCCGGTGAGCCATATATCATTCACCCTTTGAAGGTTGCCTATATTCTGGCGGAATTAGAGCTGGATATGGAATCTATTGTGGCAGGTATTTTACACGATATGATTGAAGATACGGCATACAGCTATGAGGATATTTCTAATCTGTTCAGCGAAGAAATTGCCGTATTGGTAGATGGGGTAACCAAGCTGGGCAAGCTGTCCTATTCCACGAAGGAGGAAATTCAGGCGGAAAACTACCGCAAAATGTTCCTTGCTATGGCGAAGGATATTCGGGTCATTTTGATTAAACTGGCGGACCGTCTGCATAATATGCGGACGCTGAACTATATGACGCCGGAAAAACAAAGGGAAAAAGCCCAGGAAACACTGGATATTTATGCCCCTTTGGCACATAGGCTGGGTATTTCCAAAATCCGCTCCGAAATGGAGGATCTTTGCTTCAAATACCTGAACCCCGATGCCTATTTTGACCTTGCGGCAAAAATCGAACGCAAGAGAGTGGAGCGAGAATCCTTTGTGCGGGGGATTGTGGAGGAATTGCAGCAAAAAATGGAGGAGGCCGGCATTAAGGGGCAAATCTATGGCAGAAATAAGCATTTCTTCAGTATTTATAAAAAAATGGTGAACCAGAATAAAACACTGGATCAGATTTACGATTTGTTCGCCGTGCGGGCGATTGTGGATACGGTCAGAGATTGTTACGGCGTGCTGGGTATCGTTCATACCATGTATAAGCCTATGCCGGGACGGTTTAAGGATTATATCGCCATGCCCAAGCCGAATATGTACCAATCCCTGCATAATACCTTGATTGGGCCCTCCGGTGAGCCCTTTGAGATTCAGATTCGCACATGGGAGATGCATCGTACCAGTGAATACGGTATCGCTGCCCACTGGAAATATAAGGAGGGCAAAGCGGGAGATAAATCCAATCAGAAGGAAGAGGCCAAGCTGACTTGGCTCAGACAGATTCTGGAATGGCAGAAAGATATGTCCGATAATAAGGAATATCTGGATACCATTAAGCTGGATTTGAATATTTTTACCGACCAAGTATATGCCTTTACCCCCCAGGGTGATGTGATTCAGCTGGCCAAAAATGCCACACCCATTGACTTTGCTTATATGATTCACTCTGCCGTGGGCAATAAAATGGTCGGGGCTAGGGTCAATAATAAAATGGTAACCATTGATTATAAAATCCAGAACGGGGATATTGTGGAGATTATGACCTCCCAAAACAGTAAGGGCCCCAGCCGGGATTGGCTGGCTTTGGTAAAAACCTCCCAAGCCAGAACCAAAATCAAGCAATGGTTCAAGAAAGAGGAAAAGGAAGAAAATATCCTTCGTGGGCGGGAAATGCTCTTGAGCGATATGAAAAAGAAGGGCTTCCAGCCTCAGGATTTATTACGCCCCGAATGGCAGGAAATTGTGCTGAATAAATACGATTTCAAGAATTGGGACGCTTTGACGGCGGCGGTTGGCTACGGTGGGCTGAAGGAAGGCCAGGTTGTCAATCGGCTGAAGGAAGAATATCTGAAGGAGAAACGGAAGGAACAGACGGCGGAGGATATTCTCCATGACTTTGAACAAACCGTTGACCAGAAACCGCTGAAACAGCATAAGAGCAAAAGTGGTATTGTGGTGGAGGGCATTGGCGATGTGGCAGTGCGTTTTTCTAAGTGCTGCAGCCCTGTGCCGGGAGATGAGATTGTGGGCTTCGTTACCAGAGGGCGAGGGGTTACCATTCATCGGACGGACTGTGTCAATGTGATGAATTTGAGCAATGAGGAGCGTAATCGACTCATCAATGCGGAATGGGATGCACAATTCGCCCACGGAGGGGTCAATGCCTCTTATCTGGCGGAAATCCGTATTACGGCGTCGGATAGAGTGGGTCTGATTATGGAAATCAGCCGTATGCTGGCAGATGATGATATTTCCGTGAAAGGCTTTAATGTGCGTACCACGAAGGATATGCTGGCGATTATCAATATCAGCATGGAAATTAGGACGAAAGAGCAACTGGAGCGTATTGTAAATCGATTAAATAATGTAAAAGATATTTTGGAAATCACGAGAGTAGCCGGCGCATAGGCGGCAATAGGAGGAAGGCATGAGAGCGGTATTACAGAGAGTGACGGAGGCCAGCGTGACGGTAGATGGTCAGGTGATTGGCGAAATTGGCAAGGGAATTATGGTGTTGTTCGGTATGCTGGGAACAGATGACGATAAAACCATTGAATATATGCTGGATAAGGTAGTCAATCTGCGTATTTTTGAGGATGCAGAGGGGAAGATGAACCTTTCCCTGCTGGATATCGGAGGAGAACTGTTGATTGTGCCGAATTTCACCCTTTACGGCGATGCCAGAAAGGGCAGACGCCCCGGGTATTCCGGCGGTGCGGCACCGGAGTTGGCAAACGATTTGTTCGACAGGCTTTGCGCCAAGGCAAAGACCATGCCTGTCCAAAAGGTGGCAACAGGACAGTTTCAGGCGGATATGAAGGTGGCATTGGTAAACGATGGCCCTGTCACACTGCTTTTGGACAGCGAAAAGCTCTTTTAAGAAAGTGGAAATGGAAATGGTGGAATATATCCTGCAAGGACATGAACTGCAAAATGATGTGCAGACCATGATACAAGTGTTTCTCCCCAACCGGCGGTATCTGCAAAAGGAAACCGTAGGCGGGGGCGAAATCACTGTGGTGAGCCGTATGGAGAAAGGCATTGCTTCGGCAATGCTTTATCGCCATGGGGAGAAACGGGCGGAACAGTCAATGGCATACGACCCGCAAACCCTGACGGAAAAAGAGCAAAAACGCATCATCAAACGGACAATTTATGAATTGCTGAAAGAGGAAACGGGTATCCGCCCCCAATGGGGACTTTTGACGGGTGTCCGCCCGGCGAAACTCATCAGTGCCATGTTGGCGGAGGGCAAAAGCGATGCTGAGTGTATCGCTTTTCTGACGGAGCAATATCTGGTGCGGCAGCATAAGGCGGAGTTGGCGCTGACGGTGGCGAAGGCAGAACAAAAGCTGTTGGCGGGCAACCGTCCGGAGGAAATCAGCCTGTATATCGGCATTCCCTTTTGCCCGACAAGGTGCCTGTATTGCTCTTTTACGGCATATCCCCTTGCCCAATATCAAAATCGGGTGGATGAATACCTGGACGCCTTATGTAAGGAATTGGAATTTCTGGCGGAATACAGCCGTAATTTCATATTGAAAAACATATATATCGGCGGGGGAACCCCCACCTCATTGGACGAAGGACAGCTGGAGCGTCTCCTGCAAAAGGTGGAAGAATTATTTCGCCCGACTGCGGCGGAAATGGAATATACCGTGGAGGCAGGCCGCCCCGATACCATTACCGCAGAGAAATTACGCTTGTTGAAAGCATACGGCGTAAACCGCATTTCCATTAACCCCCAGACCATGAATGACGAAACCCTTCGCCGCATCGGCAGAAAGCATAGCGTGGAGGAAATTCGCCGTGTGTTTTGGCAGGCAAGGCAGGCGGGCCATGAAAATATCAATATGGACTTGATTTTGGGTCTGCCCGGGGAAACGGCGGCAGATGTACGCCATACCATGGAGGAAATCGAAAAACTCATGCCCGATAATGTGACGGTGCATACCTTAGCGGTGAAACGGGCTTCCCGCCTGCGGGAGGAATTGGAGCAGTATGATATGACCACTGCCCAAGTGCTGGAGGAAATGCTGGATATTGCCGCCCAATACGCAAAAAAAATGGGCATGGAGCCTTATTATATGTACCGCCAGAAAAATATGGTGGGAAATTTTGAAAACGTGGGTTATTGTCACCCCGGTAAGGAAGGGGTCTATAATATCCAGATTATGGAGGAAAAACAGACGATTCTTGCGGCGGGAGCGGGAGCCAGTACCAAAACCGTTGACCCCTCCACGGACCGTATTGAGCGGGTGTTTAATGTAAAAAGTGTAGAGGATTACATCGGCAGGATTGATGAAATGATAGAGCGGAAGAAAGCGGGCTTGCCCCAAGGAGGTAGGATATGATTCAGTTGGTTAAGGGAACAAAGGATATTTACGGTGCAGAGGTCAAGGCGTGGCAGGAAATTGAAGGAAAAATGCGTAACCTCTGCGAAACATTCGGCATCGGAGAAATCAGAACGCCGGCGTTTGAATTCACAGAGCTGTTTATCCGTGGGGTAGGCGAAACGACGGATATTGTCCAGAAGGAAATGTATACCTTCACCGATGATGGGGACAGAAGCCTGACCCTGCGCCCCGAAGGCACAGCCGGCGTGGCACGGGCTTACATTGAGCATGGTATGCATAATCAGCCCCAGCCCACAAAGCTGTACTATATCTCCCCCACATTCCGCTGTGAGAATACCCAGGCGGGCAGACAGCGGCAGTTCCACCAATTTGGCGTGGAAATGTTGGGTTCTTATAGTGCGGCGCAAGATGCGGAGGCCATTTCCGTAGCGGCGGCATTGCTGGAGGAAATGGGCGTCAAGGGTGTTGAACTGCGCATCAATAGCTTGGGCTGTCCCGCATGTCGGGCAAAATATAATAAGACCCTGCGGGAATTTATCGGCGAAAACTTAGATAAGCTGTGCCCCACCTGTAAGGAGCGGTTTGAGAAAAACCCTCTGCGGGTGCTGGATTGTAAAGAGGAGGGCTGTCAGGCGGTGATTGCCCATGCACCCTCTGTGCTGGATTGTCTGGACGAGGAATGTACGGCGCATTTTGCACAGGTGCAGGCGATTTTGCGGGAGAATGGCATTCCCTTTACGGTAGACCCGAAAATCGTCCGTGGATTGGATTATTATACCCGTACCGTATTTGAATTTGTTTCCGATGGGCTGACCGTTTGCGGCGGCGGCAGATATGATAATCTGGTGGAGGAATGTGGCGGCAAGCCTACGGGAGCCGTTGGTTTCGGCTTGGGCATCGAGCGGCTGATGATGATACTGGAAAAGCAAAACGGCGCCATCGAAGAAACTGCCCAAAGAGATGTATATATCGGTTCTATGGGCGAAGCGGGTTTATTGAAAGCCCAGGCGCTGACCTTTGCCCTCAGAAAAGGGGGCATCAAAGCCGATTGCGATACGGTGGAGCGTAGTGTCAAGGCCCAGATGAAATATGCCAATAAAATCGGCGCCAAATATTCCGTGATTTTGGGCGATTCCGAGCTGGAAAGCGGCAAGGTGGAGCTGAAGGAAATGGAAAGCGGCGAACAGACGGAAGTGGCATTGGAACAGCTGGAAGCGGTTTTGCGGGAAAAATGCAAATAAGCGAAAAAATTTGTCGGGGTGAACCCCCCACCACATTGAAAAAATATGTAAATTATGGTATTCTTATGAAAAGAACATTTTTATGCCTGCGCTTATAGGGGTGACGCTTTCCTGCAAAAGCGGTAGGGAGCAAAAGGGGCGATTTTATGAAAGTTCTTGACAGAATGAGCCAAATGACTATAATTTTGACAGACAGACAGACAGACAGAC
>JAFWWO010000064.1 GCA_017523325.1 Anaerotignum sp.
AGATGATAATGGCGGTGCGGTAGGGCGGCGGCGTTTGCATATCCCTCAAAAGCACAAAAAAACACACCCTCTCCCGAAGGTGTGTTTTTTTGATATGAGCAAGCCTATAAGCCGGGTTCTGTTTTTCAGACAGCCATCTATCTTGGTCTGTTGTCGCCAACAGCATCTTGCGACACACTCGAAACGGGACGAGCAGCCCCATAGGTTTCTTTCGGTCTTGCTTCGGACGGGGTTTACAGGGACCCATGCCGTTACCGGCACAGCGGTAGGCTCTTACCCCACCTTTCCACCCTTACCTGCTTGCACAGGCGGTTTATTTCTGTTGCACTTTCCTTAGAGTCGCCTCTACCGGCCGTTAGCCGGCGTCCTTGCTCTGCGAAGCCCGGACTTTCCTCATTCCGCCAAGGCGAAACGCGACTGTCCGACTTACTCACATCGAGTCATTATAAAGCATTTCATTTTCACTGTCAAACCTTAAAGCAGCTTCCGCCAACAAATTCCTTAATCAGGGAATTATTGGGGATTTCCAGCCCCGGCGCCGCCAAAAAATACCCCAAAAACTTAATCAGCCGCTTCGCCGTTACATACTCCGGCATAGAGGGGTCAATGCGGAACAGCTGGGGTTCTGCATACTGTTTCAGCACATTCAGCTCATACAGCGTGGCGGAATTAAATACGGCATCGGCATTCTCTTGGAAAGGGAATATATTCTCCTCCTCCCCTTGGGTCACCGTATCCCAAGAGGAAATGGTCGTCGCCGCATCTCGCCCACGGAACTGATAATCCCGCACAATACGGCGAATGAGCCTGCTATCGGAGGTGGATACCCGGTTATGGTCGTCTACGTTCAGCTGGGTCAATGCACTGATGAACACCTTAAATTTATTTTCTGCCGGAATTTCCGCCGTCAGCTTGTCGTTCAAGCCATGAATCCCTTCCATCACCAGAATTTCACCCTGCCCCAACTGCACAAAATCACCATTATATTCCCGCTTGCCGGTGACAAAATTATAATAGGGCAGTTCCACCTTTTCTCCTGCAATGATACGCTTTAGGTCCTCATTCAACTGCTTCAAATCCAGCGCCTCGATACGTTCGAAGTTTTTCTTGCCAAATTCGTCCAGGGGGGTTTTATCTCTGTCAATAAAATAATCGTCCAGAGAAACCTTATGGGGCTGTATCCCCAACACACGCAACTGCACACCCAGGCGGTTGGCAAAAGAAGTTTTCCCCGAAGAAGACGGTCCTGCAATCAGCACCACCCGCACCTGATCCATGCGATGATAAATTTGGTCGGCAATCTCCGCCACCTTCTTTTCATGGAGGGCTTCGTTAATACGAATCAATTCGCCGAATTTCCCCTCAACAATGGTATTGTTCAACTCCGCCACGTTGGAAACCCCCATCAGCCGGCACCAGCGCATCTGCTCCAGAAACACATCACTGATTTTTTTGGAATCCTTAAAGGATAATAATTCATGGGGCTTTGCCGGGTCGGGGAAGCGAATGAGAAAGCCCTTTTCATAAGGCATCAGCCCAAACACCTGCAACAGACCCGCCGAGGGCGGCATATAGCCGTAGAAATAATCGTAAAAGCCATCCATCTCATATAGGTTGACATTGGAGGCACGGCGGAAACGGAACAGCTCCGCTTTATCCGGCATACCCTGCTTTCTCACAATATCTATGGCTTCGTCCTTCCCGAAGGTGCGCTTTTGAATAGGCAATCCTTTTTGCACATATTCCTTCATTTTGCTCTCCAGACGGCCTACCAAATCCTCGGTAACAGGGATTGCAGGCTTATGAATCTCGCAGTATAAATTCCCCCGCAGGGAATGCTCGATAACCGCCATTGCCTCATTCCCCAGCACGTCCCGCACCGCCTTTACCAACAGGAAGGACACGCCTCTATGATACACCCGCATTCCTTCCTCGTCCCGCAGGTCAAGGAATGTCACGTCCTCCCCTTCTACCACGGGATTATTCAGCTCCCGCAGGAGATTTCCCTGCTTTGCCAGCAAAATAGGCGTAGGAAATTCCTGCTGAAAGCCCTCCGCCAGCTTGCCATAGGTCATGCCATCGGTAACGGCAATTTTTTTGCCCATTACTTTGATGATTTTTTCCAATTTCTTCTCCTCCTTTTCAAAGCCTATATATGCCAAAAGGTCTGCCAATTCACTTGGGAACAAAGCACCTCGATTTCCCAACCCTTTTCCTTTGCCGCCGCCGCCAGTTTTTGCTGCAAAACCGGCACGATCAATACTTCGCTTTCATAATGGGTCACATCGGCAACAGCCATATCCATTTCCATGGCTTTTTGGGCTTCATGGTATTTGATGTCCGCCGTCAGGTAGGCCTCTGCCCCCTTCTCCTTGGCAAGGGATACAAATTCCACACCGCTGCCGGTACAAAGCCCTACGCGGTGTATCATTTTCTCCCCATCGCCCACCAGACGGATATGGTCCAGATGCAATTTTTGTCTGAGGATTTCCGCAAACTCCCGAAAAGACAGTGCCCGGGGCAAATCCCCGATACGCCCGATGCCCTCTTTTTTCCCCTTTTGCTCCACGGGATAAATATCGTAAGCCGCCTCTTCATAAGGATGTGCCGACAGCATGGCTTTTATGACAGCATTTATTTTTTCCGCCGGCACGATGGTTTCCAGACGGATTTCCTCCGCCTGCTCCAGCTTACCCGGCTGCCCAATAAAAGGATTCGTCCCTTCAGAGGGCAGAAATGTTCCCATGCCTTTTGCAGCAAAAGTACAATGGGAATAGGCGCCGATATGCCCCGCTCCCGCGGCACACATGGCATCTCTGACGGCGGTTTCATGACCAAGCGGTACATAAACCACGATTTTTTTCAATTCCTCTGCCCATGTTTCCTCCAGAATTTCCACATTTTCCAGACCAATCAGCTCTGCCAGTACATCATTGGTGCCGCCTGCCGCCACGTCCAGATTGGTATGGGCGGAATATGCTGCAATTCCGTTTTCTATCAATGCAAAAATTCGTTTGCCCAAGGGGTTATCCGCCGTAATGCTTTCGATTTTGCGAAACAACAGCATGGGGTGATGGGTCAGTATCATATCTGCTTTCAGCCGCTTCGCCTCCTCAATGACAGGCTCTATGACGTCCAGCGCCACCAATATCCGTTTCACTTCTCTATCCGGATTTCCTATGGCAAGCCCCGGCTTATCCCAGCCCTCCGCCAGTTTTTTGGGGGCGATGCCCTCCATCACTTCCATAATATCCTTCACTTTGACAGACATTCCAATGCCTCCTTCATATATGCCAGCTTTTCCTCTACGGCAGGCAGGCGTTTGATTGCCTGTTCCGTCGGGGTTTCTCTCAGACGATTTGCCAGCCGGCTGTATTTCCCTTCCTCTATCTCCAAAAACTCCCGCAAAAGGGGATCCTTTTTCTCCAATAGCTGTTTGCCGTAAAGGTAGTCAATCTCTCGCCCATATTTCTCCGTTCCACGGACACAGCGCATCAGTGTATAGACCTTTCCCTCCTCCTTCAGCATATGCTCCTCGGCAATGGAAAAGCCGATGGCATGGAGATATTTCCGCACCTCGCCAAAATCCCTCTGGGGGGAAAGCACCAGTTCTTTTAAGCTTGCAGCCACCTCCGGGCTATCCTGCAAAATATGTACAATCAGCATACCGCCCATGCCCGCCATCACAGCCGTTTCTGCCTCAAAGGGACGCAGGGGCAAAAGGCCGCTACCCAATCGGGTTTCAATGACTTCCTCCGCACCATACAGGCGGATATTGGCTTTTGCTTTCTCCAAAGGGCCTTTTCGCACATCGCAGGCGAATGCTTTTTTTATTTTCCCACGCAAAAACAGGGCAATGGGTACATAGCCATGGTCTGTGCCGATATCCGCCACCGTTTCATGGTTCACCAGATTGACAACCTGCTCCAATCGCTTTGATAATTCCATAATTCCTCCTCACTGCAAGCGGGTTCGGCTCTATCAAGGATTTCACAGCGAAAAATAGCTGTCCGCCTCGCCAATGACCGGTTTGCCGTCTTTATCCAGTAAAACCGTCAAACCGCCTGCATAACCCTTGAAAGCAAGCATATAATGCACGCCCGTTGCCTTATCCACCAGAATTTTCACACCCTCTGTCATACCCTGAGAATACACCGTTTCAAATCTCTTATCTGCTTTCGCCATAATTTTGCCTCCTTAGCCCATAGCCTTCGCTCAAAAAACGGGCGTGACAAAATTCTGCCCGCCCGTAACAATTCCGTGTTTTATTCCAGATAATCCTTTAACTTTTTACTTCTGCTGGGATGACGCAGCTTTCGCAACGCCTTCGCCTCAATCTGGCGGATACGCTCTCTGGTTACGTTAAATTCCTTGCCCACTTCCTCCAGCGTTCTGGCTCTGCCATCGTCCAGCCCGAACCGCAGGCGCAGCACTTTTTCCTCCCGCTCTGTCAGGGTATCCAGCACCTCAAAGAGCTGCTCCTTCAACAGGGTAAAAGCCGCCGCTTCCGCCGGAGCGGGAATATCATCATCTGGGATAAAATCACCCAAATGGCTATCCTCCTCCTCGCCGATGGGGGTTTCCAGAGAAACAGGCTCCTGAGCAATCTTCATAATCTCCCGCACTTTTTCCTCGGGCATCTGCATTTCTACGGACAGTTCCTCTACCGTAGGCTCTCTGCCCAATTCCTGCAACAACTGTCTGGAAATACGAATGAGTTTATTGATGGTTTCCACCATATGCACGGGAATACGAATGGTACGAGCCTGATCCGCAATGGCACGGGTAATGGCCTGCCTAATCCACCATGTGGCATAGGTACTGAATTTGAAGCCCTTATGGAAGTCGAATTTCTCAACTGCCTTAATCAGCCCCAGATTGCCCTCCTGTATCAAATCCAAAAAAAGCATTCCTCTGCCTACATACCGCTTGGCAATGCTGACCACCAGACGAAGATTGGCCTCCGCCAGTTTCTTTTTGGCCTCCTCATCGCCTTCCTCCATACGCTTTGCCAGCTCAACCTCTTCCTCGGCACTGAGCAGGGGCACCTTCCCGATTTCTTTCAGATACATACGCACAGGGTCATCGATATTGATGCCTTCGGGCAACGTCAGATCCATGTCCTTTTCGACTTCCTCTTCCTCTGCCTCTATATTCCCGAGGATATCGATGCCTTGCGTTTCCAAATATTCATAGATACGCTCAATGCGGTCAGAATCCAAATCCAAATCCGCCAGATGATCCATGATTTCTTTGTATTCCAATACACTTTTTTTCTTTTTGCCCATTTGGACCAGTTCTTCCAGACGGGTCAACAATGTAGTTTCTTCGACGGATTTCAACGCGATCCTTCCTTTCTGTGCTTTTATAGTCTAACCATCTCAAATGGTAATATACAGAGAATCCAGCTTTCTTTTGGCTTCTACCAGCCTTTGTATCTCCTCCGCCGAGGCGGCATTTGCCAGCAAATGGTCGATTTTTGTACGTTTCAGGCGTTTGACCTGTTCATTGACGGCTTTTTCCAAATCCGCCTCGTTTTCGGCAGAAAGCTGCATGGCGAAAATCTCCGTCACCGCCTTTTGCTCCTGCGGTTCTTCAAAGCAGCTGACCAAATCCGCAGGGAATACAGTCCCCGATTCCTGCCATAGCTGACCGATAGCGGAAAACGTCCTGCGAAAAATTTCTTCCGTAAAATCCGTTTCCTCCAGCACCGTTTTCAGCTTCTCGTAAATGCCCTGATACTGAGCAGAAACAAACAACAGATTTTTCTGTGCCTCCAGCAAGCCTTTTTCCGTTTTCACGCCTGCCCCGCTGTAAGCCTTCCGGTTTTGCTGCCGTCTTTGCTCCGCCTCCCTACGGAAGGCCTCCTCGTCTTTTCGCATCAGCTTGCGAATCTCACTGTCAATGGCTTCCTCCTCCACGCCTGTCATACGGCTCACTTCGCCCAGATAGACATTTCGCTCAATCTCGCTATCCAGCTTCGCCAATATTTCCGCCGCCTCCGTAGCAAAGCGTACCTTATGCTCCGGATTTTCCAGATGATACTTCCGCCGGATACACGCAATTTCAAAAGATATATAATGCACGGCATTGACCAATAATTTTGAAAATTCCGCCGCACCTTTTGCCTTAATAAATTCATCGGGGTCCTTCCCGTCAGGCACCTGCACGACCTTCACCCGAAAACCGCCCTGCACCAGCACCGGTATGGCACGCAAAGCCGCATTGGTACCCGCTTCATCGCTATCGTAAAGCAATATCACATCATCGGCGAAGCGTTTCAGGGTTCTGGCGTGCTCCTGATTAAAGGCCGTACCCAAGGACGCCACTACGTTATGAAACCCCGCCTGATAGATGGTCAGCATATCCATATAGCCTTCCACCAATATCAGTTCTCTCTTCCTCGCCGCTTTTGCAAAATTCAGCCCATACAGATTACGGCTTTTATTAAACAAAACCGTTTCCGGCGAATTGAGATATTTCGGCTCCCCTTTGCCCAGAATACGTCCGCCAAAACCAACGACACGCCCCTGCACATCGAATATGGGGAACATCAGCCGTCCCCGAAAGCGGTCATGATAGCCCTTGCCGTCCTTATTCTCCAGCACAAGGCCGCTTTTGAGCATCTCCCCCATGGTATAGCCCTGCTGCTGCAAATGCTTCAAAAGCGCATCATACCTGTCGGGGGAGTAGCCTATGCCGAACTTTCTGGCAATGGTGGGAGCCATCTGCCTTTTTTGCAGATACGCTCTGGCTTGGGCTCCTTCCTCCCCTTGGAGGGCTTCGTAATAAAACCGCCCCGCAATTTTATGTATTTCAAACAGCCTTGCCTTCAACTGCTCCGCCGCTTGAGCCTGTGCGCTTTTCTCCGGCTCCGGCAGAAGGATATGGGCTCTGTCCGCCAGCCGTTTCAAGGCCTCGGGAAAATCACAGTTTTCCATCTCCATCAGAAAGCCGAACACATTCCCCGCGGCACCGCAGCCAAAGCAATAATAAAACTGTTTTTCACTATTGACGGAAAAGGAAGGGGTCTTTTCATTATGAAAAGGACACAGCCCGAAATATGAACTGCCCTTTTGCTTCAAGGGTACATAGCGGGAAACGACTTCTACAATATCATTTTGCATCCGCACTTCATCAATAATCTCTCTCGGATACCGCATTTCCCTCACCCCGCTTTCCTACCGTCCGTTCGGTAAAAAAGGAAGTGCATGACTTCCTTTTCTTATTACCTCATATTCGACATTTTTTGAAAAATTCCTTTTCCTTTCTCTTCTTTTCTCTCTATTTTGTAAGGATAACCAAAAAAATCAATGAAAATCCTACTATTTTTCAAACTTTCGGCAATGCCGATTTACAATTTGCTCCACTCCCGCGGGATAAACAATTCATTATATTTCGCTACGGCAAAGCGGTCTGTCATACAGGCGATATAATCGCACACCACCTGCTCCACCCTATCCCCCTGCTCCAGCAGCAGGCGAAATTCTCCCGCCATCTCCCGAGGCTGCTCCATATAATAGGCGAATAAATCCCCTACGATTTTTTCCGCTTTTTTATGCTCCGCCACTGCCACATCACTGGCATAGACCCGTTTGAACATAAAGCTGCGTAGATCCGAAAGGGTCTGCCGCATTTCCGTACTCATATGAATCTCATTGATATTCATGCTATTGGCGATGGTATCCCGTATCATGGCATTGATACGACTGCTGGAGGTATGGCCGATAAGGGCTACGATTTCCGCCGGAATATCCGTCGGATGCAACATGCCCGCCCGAACGGCATCGTCAATATCGTGATTGGTATAGGCAATTTTATCGGACAGCTGTACAATTTTCCCCTCCAGCGTAGAGGGACTGCCACTGGTACGATGGTGCAAAATACCGTCCCGCACCTCCCATGTCAAATTCAACCCCTGTCCGTCTTTTTCCAGCCGTTCTACCATACGCAGGCTTTGTTTATTATGGGCGAAACCGCCGCTCTCTTTGCAAAGCCTGTCCAGCATCCGCTCTCCGGCATGGCCAAAGGGCGTATGCCCCAAATCATGGCCCAAAGCAATGGCCTCTGTCAAGTCCTCATTCAGCCGCAGGGCTCTGGCAATGGTACGGGCAATCTGGGATACCTCCAGCGTATGGGTCAGGCGGGTACGGTAATGATCCCCCTCCGGGGAAATGAACACCTGGGTTTTATGCTTCATTCTGCGGAAGGCCTTACAATGGATGATACGATCCCTGTCCCGCTGAAAATCCGTGCGGATATCGCATTTTTCCTCCGGTCGCTGCCGCCCCTTGGTATTGACACTTTTTGTGGCATAGGGCCCCAGCATCTTCTCCTCCAACTCCTCTTGAAACAGGCGTAATTCCATGGCGTTCCCTCCTTTTTTCCGTTTTTTTGAAACCGCTATGTATATTTAGATACGCCGTTTTCCCTCCAAATCCTCTTTTTTGCCGAAAAAATACCGCCCCCGCCATAGGCAGACAAAAACACCGCCCAAACGCAAAGGCAGAGAGGTGCGCTCCTCCCTGCCTTTTTTCCCTGCCTGCACTCATTCCTCCGGCACCTTGCCGCCGCCGGTATAAGGGGTATATTCCCTGCCCCGCACCTGCACAAATTCCAGTTCCGGATAACGCAGAGCCGTCAGGTATCCGCCATAAACACAGCCTTGGTCAATATCTACCGTACGGTTAATCATCTCCGGCTTTTCCGCCACCGTATGCCCATAAACCACAAAGGGCTCGCCATCATACTCCTGCGCCCAATCCAACCGCTCCGGCTTCCCGTTTTCATCAAAGCGCCCTGTGGTTTCGCCATACAGGCAGACTGCCCGAATTTTATTGGAAAACCTGCCGATGGACTCCCCCCGCAGACCGCCATGAACCACCGCCAAGCGCTTTTTATCCAAAAGCAGATAATAGCATTGGCTTTCATAGCAGGCCATATAGCGGTTACGAAATACCATACGCTCCTCCTTCGGCAGTTTCTCCAATTCCGCTACCGTATTCTCCAGCCCATGGGAAATATGCACCCGATTGCCCAGAAAATAACGGTACAGCTTATTACAATGGTTCCCATGCACCCAAAACGCCCCGCCGTATGCCACCTGATCCATCCAGAAATTCAGGCATTTCAAATTTTGCCAGCCCTTATCCGCCACATCGCCTACGGAAATCAGCCGCCGCCCCTCCGGGTGGATATATGCGTTTTCTCCCTTGGTGTAGCCCAGCTTGCCGATGAGTTCCATCAGCTCATCATAACAGCCATGGACATCACCGATGATATCAAATTTATTTTCACGAAATTCCAAAATACGAAATTCCCGCTCCTGTTTTCCCTTCATATTCGGCTCCCTTTGTTTTTCCTTCGGTATGGTATGAGCAGGCTTTGCCCTATGGGTAAACATTCCTAAACAGCCTGCCGTTTGCAAACACCCGACTATTCGCCTACTTTCTTGCCTTTCGCCGTGCGTATTCGCAGGCTTCGCCTGCTCATCACGGGCTTCGCCCTATGGGTAGGCATTTATAAGCAGGCGAATGTGTGCAAGCCCACCTTCGCCCGCTTACAAATGCCTACCCGCACGGCTCATTGCTTTCGTGAATATTGTACCACAAAAATTATATCTTTTGCAGAAAAACTCCGGCTTCATGAAAAAACCTTCTGCGGCATATAGATAAACAAATAGATTCTACGGAGGTTGTCTATGTATTCCAACCAGAAAATTCCAGAACCCTTTTGCAACTACGGCAAGGCAAGCCCTGCCCGTCCCACTCCCAACTCGGAACCCGCAGAGGCGGCAGAAAGCACCCTCCACGCTACGGAAGAAAAGCAATTTATACAAAATACCCACGAAAAGCAGGATTCTTCCCCCCTTTTGGCACTCTTACTTTTGGGGCTGTTATCCTCCTGAACGAAAGCCTTATTTTTTGGCTGTTGCTCCGGCAACAGCCTTTTTTCTGCAAAATAAAAAAAGGGGCGTTTCACCCCTTTCGCTCATAAACCCAGCATTGCCATAATTTTCTCCAGCTGTTTTTGTTCCTCCTCCGGAAGGCCTGCCGCCATGGCCGCCAATAGGGTCTTTTGCTCCTGCGGCGGGAGCGCGCCCCCTGCAGAAAGCTTCTCTCCATATTCCAAAAACACATCCAGCCGTTCCATGCCTATTTTGCCCTTGCTTTTTTCCGCCACCTCCCGCAACAGCTGTAACCGTTCCTCTCCCAGTTTTTGCAGTTCAGGCGTATCCCAAGGTGTATTTGTCATACCTCGCCCTCCCGTCTTAAAATCTCTCTTACGTCCATAATCTTTACGATCGTATCCAGCTGTCTGCGCTGCTCCTGCTCCAGATAAGGCCGCACCGCCCCCAACAGCTTCCTGCGCCGCAGTGCCGGCGATTCCTCCTGCCGCCCCCGTGCTTCCAACATCTCCCCTGAAAGCACCCGCCGCATTTCCATCAGCCGGACAATGACATACAAATCCCTTTGGTATTCTCGGTCTAAAAAGGGAATTGCCGCAAAAATCATATTTTCATTGGCGTTACGCCCGAAACTCTCCGGCGTTTCCTTTTGCTCCACTACCGCACGCTCCGGCGGGACAGCCGTTCCCATCAGCCGCCGCAGCCGCTCCATTCGCTCCAGCATACGAAACGCTTCCATTCCCTGCTCTCCCAGCATTTCGGAAAACAGTCCCATTCTATCGTTTCCCTGTTTTTCCGTCACAGGCTTTCACCCCTTTTCCGTTCTAAAAAAAAGATATGCTCCCGAAAGAAAAAAGATGCTCTCCGAAAGAAAAACCGCAGAACCTTTCCCAAAAATCTCCTTTTGACATACCTTGATAAAGAAAGAAGGGAGATGCTTGTCATGTCTTTTGATGCAGATTTTTTTGCCGCTGAAAACCCTTCGGCGGAGCAAGTATATACGGGGCAGGGAATCTCCATTGCCGTTTTGGATACGGGAATCTCGCCCGTTGCGGATTTTACCCTGCCGGATAACAGAATCGTGGCTTTTCGGGATTTTGTCAACGGAAAACAAACGCCTTATGACGATAACGGTCACGGCACCCATGTCACGGGCGCAAAAAAAGAGAGCCTGCGCAGGCTCCCCTCTCTATCCAATCAATTCTTCCATTGTGCTGTGCAATCTTCGGGCGGCTGTTTCTATATCTTCCGCTGCAAAAATGGCAGAAACCACCGCCACACCGTCAATGCCACTGCCTTTCAATTCCATGACGTTTTCCTGCTGTATGCCGCCAATGGCAACCACGGGAATATCAACAGCCTCACAAATCGCCTGCAGTGTATCGAAAGAAACCTCCGCCGCATCCGGCTTCGTGGAAGTGGGGAATACCGCCCCTACGCCCAAATAATCAGCCCCCCGCTGTTGTGCCAGAAGGGCTTGCTCCACCGTCCGCACAGAAACACCGATGATTTTTTCCGGGCCTAATTTCTCCCGCACGTCGCCTGCCTCCATATCGCTTTGGCCTACATGCACGCCATCGGCATCTACCGCCAAGGCGATTTCTACATCATCGTTGATGACGAAAGGGATACCATAGCGGTCTGTGACTGCTTTCAGCTTCTTTGCTTCTGCCAAAAAGGCATCGTAGCTCAACGCCTTCTCTCTGATTTGAACAAACGTCGCACCGCCTTGTATGGCTCTTTCTACATCTTCCTCCAAGGCTCTGCCGCCCAACCAAGCACGGTCCGTTACGGCATAAAGCAGCATAGATGCTTTATCTACATTCAATTTTCATACCCTCCTCCAGCATTTTGTCGTCCAGATTGCTCATGGCATCTATCAAAAATGTACGGAAAGAGGCCGTCCCTCCCTCCGGCGTATGATCCAGCCGTTTTTTCGCCAGCTCGCCACACAGCCCCATGGCCGCTACTGCCGCCGCCGCGGCCTCCAGGGGGTATTTCGGGTTCGCCGCACCATAGGCCGCTACCACACCGC
Source organism: Anaerotignum sp. (assembly GCA_017523325.1). Lineage (GTDB taxonomy): Bacteria > Bacillota > Clostridia > Lachnospirales > Anaerotignaceae > Anaerotignum_A. The sequence goes on from JAFWWO010000064.1 coordinate 11,943, forward strand.
TGAGCATACAGCCCGTTCCCGTGATTTTGGAAAGCATGGGCACGCCGTTACGAATAATATAAGCTTGCTTTCCATCCGCCACAATATCAATGGCTCCCGTCATGGCAATGACAGCATCGGTTTTTCGGCTCAACTCCTGCACAAAAGCAACCGATGCAGACAAATTTTCCTCTGTCACATTATCCGCCATATCCGCATCGACTCCTTTGGTATTGCTTTTTTCACCGTACAGGGTCTTTAATTCCGAAACATTCCCACGAATTACCGTAAAATGCACTTCCTCCAGCAGGCGGCGAGCCGTATCCGTCCGCAGGCGGGACGCACCTGCTCCCACAGGGTCCAGCACCACGATATGCCCCAGTTCATTGGCTTTCTTCCCCGCCTTTATCATGGAATCTATGGTTCTGCTGTTGAGGGTGCCGATATTGATATTCAAACCGCTGCAAAGCGCTGTAATTTCCTCCACCTCTCGGGCATCGTCCGCCATAATGGGCGAGCCGCCGCAGGCCAGCAGAATATTCGCTACGTCATTTACTGTCACATAATTGGTGATATTATGTATCAACGGTACCATTTTTCTGACATTGGCTATGATTTCTCTTCTCATACGTTTTCCTTCTCCTATATCGTTAGATTTTGCTATGCAAAAACGTCATAGCAGTACTATGGCGTTACAGTCCTTCTTCCGCCCGTTATCAAATCACAAAAAGCAGATAGGTCTGATGGGCTTCCGTAGTTCTCTCCTGCCAATAGGTACGGAAGGTTTCTGCGTCCAGCTCCGGCTCATTGGAAAGAACACAGATGGTATAAGCCTGTCCGCCTTCCTCCAGCCGAAAATCTTCAAATATATTCAGGCAGTCAAAGGTTTCCTGCAACTGCTTTTCAATCTCCAGTTCCTCGCCATAGCCATCTCTTGTACGGTCAGAAACCAACAGGTAGCCGCCTTCCGCTTGATGACTCAAATAATCCAGCATCGCACCGCCCTGCATGGAATACTGACAAATAACCACAGATGCCGCCTCGCCCTGCTCCGATGCCTGCAAAAAGCCGTCCCAAGCCTCCTGCCCGCCGGCAACCGCACCATCGGCTATGGTATAAAAGCCTTCTGACACTGCCGTTTCTTTCGTGACCTCCTCCGGCAATTCCTGCAAATAAGCCTGCATTTCCTCCGCTGTGATTGCCGTTGCCTGTGGCTTCGGTTCTTTTGTCGGCTGTCCGCCGCAGCCCGCCAGCAACACCATGACACAAATTGTAGCCAAAAGTCCTTTTTTCATACGTCTATCCTTCCTTTCCCTTTGCCTATGACTCTATTTTTGGAGCGTTTCTCCATCATTCTCCTCACTTCATCAAAAACCTCTTGTTTGATAATGGCTTCATGGGTATTTTCCACCACTATCCACTGATTTTTGGGCAATTGCCGTATCCTTTTCTCCTTAAAGCTAATTTTTTCCTCTTTTCCCTGCACCATATGCCCCAGATAAACGGGGTTTTTCAAAATTTTTCTAATCGTGGAAGCCGACCAGTTTTTACACTCCCTTCGCCCCAAATCCTCCCCGCGGTTTTTTTTCACCTGAGAGGGGGTGGGTATGCCCTGTGCCGTCAGCCTTTGGGCGATTTTACGGCAGGAAAGCCCCCCTAAATACAGAGAAAATATCTCCGCCACCGCAGGAGCCGTTTCCTCGTCCCGCAAAAGCCGATGACGGCATAACGGGTCCTTTCCATATCCATACGGCGCATAATTGCCTAAAAACTGCCCTTCCTCCATCTTCCGGCGAAAAACAGCCCTGATATTTTCCGAAAGCTCCTCCGAATACCATTCGTTGACCAGGCTATTGATTTGACGGGCTTTTTTATTCTCCCGCCGAGCCGTATCCACATGGTCCACCAATGTCAGAAACCGCACCCCCCAGAGGGGGAATTTCTCATGGAGATAGATTTCCGCCGTTGCCGCATTTCGGGTAAAGCGGGACTGGGTTTTGCAAAGAATCAGCGAAAAACAGCCTGCCTGTGCGTCTGCCAGCAAACGGCAAAAGGCCGGTCTATCCTCCCGCAGGCCGGAATAATCCTCATCGGCATACACGCCATATACCTCCCACCCCTGCCTTTGGGCATAATCCAACAACAGAGAGCGTTGGTTCTGTATGCTTTCGCTTTCCGCCGTCCCTCTGCCTTCATCTTCCACAGAAAGCCTGCAATAAATGGCTACCTTTTCCCGTTTCATACTGCCGCCCCTTTTTTGTTTCCTTAGGAAAACTATATGGCAAAGCGGCGGCAACTATCCCTTCCAAACACAAAAACCGCAGCCCTACAAAAGGTGTGGTTGCGGTTTATTCTGTCAAAATCATAGCCCTCGAAAAAGATATTTCTCACACTGGGGGCAGCAGGTTTCTTCATTCACCTTGCGGCGACAATCCAGCTTTTTCCCACAATGGGGGCAAACATACAGCTTCATTTCCAGAAAAATATTCAGCACAGCCACAACAATCGCCGCCGGAATATTATGCCAGAAAACAAAAATAATCGCCGCCAAAGCGTAAATAAGCAAACTCAGCTTTTGAAATCTTTTATACTTCGCCAACAGAGCACTGCCTTTATCGGGTAAGGTTTGCACGGTATAACCCCCTTTTTTTCATATTCGCCTTTATTTTATAACAAATCCTCCCAAAAAGCAACTGCAAATGAGAAATTGTCACAGATGCCAAAAGAAAAACGGAATTTTTTTATGCAAAATCACCACTATCACCCCCCTTGCTCCCGTGACCCATGTCACGGGAATTGCCTGCGGAAACGGCTGGCTTTCCAACGGAAAATATTGCGGCATCGCCCCTATGGCGCAGATTGTATCGGTGAAAATACTGGATCGCCTGGGGCAGGGAAATTCCGCCCATGCCGTCGCCGCCCTTCGATGGATAATGGACAATGCCCGCAAATATAATATTAGAGTAGTGAATCTTTCCATTGGTACCAACGACAGAAAGGTCAACCTGCCCTTAAAGGACGCCGTGGAGCGGCTCTGGCGCAGAGGTATCGTGGTGGTCGCCGCCGCCGGAAACCCCGACGGGCGCAACGGACACCGCCCGCCCCCTGCCGTCAGCAACGGCGGTGATGTCATTTGTGTAGGCGCTTGGGAGGATCGGGCCTATTTCCAGACCCCTTCCTTCTCCCTATTCACAAAGGAGGAAAATAATCTACCCGATATATGGGCGCCGGGAGAGGATATCGTTTCTACCCTCTCGCCGGATTACGAGTTTTCCCTCCCCAATCGCCACCCCCAAAACATCACGGATACCCATTATATCCGCATGAGCGGTGCATCTATGGCCACGCCTCTCATCAGCGGCGCCGCCGCCCTTTTGCTGGAAAAATACCCCCGCGCCCGCCCGGAGGAAATCAAACACCTGCTATTACAAGCGGCAGCCGCCAACGGCAACCTCATCGACAGAAAGACCTGTCTGGAACTTTCAAGAAAGGTGGTTACATGATTATGGCTGAAAATACTGTATATTCCCTGGCAAAAACCCTCCAGCATACCGATGGTCTGGAACGGGATTTCTCCCAGATGCTTTCCGCTCTGCGGGATACCATCGAAAAGGACTATCTGCTGAAAATCCGCTCCGCCGCCGATACGGAAAAGGCCTTCGCCGTGGAGCATCCGCCCAGAGAAGTGACTCTTCTCAGGGCATTATCCGCCTTTATGGACGAAAACGGAAAACAGCAAATCGACCGTATGACCCGTTCTTTGCTGTTCCTTCATTCCATGCAGCACGTCCAGCGCAGTATGGAGGATTTCACCGCCGGGAACCTTCTGGAGGCCCGCAGTACCGACACCTCCGTCGACGCCAATCCGCCCTCTGCCCAGTCTGCCCGTATGGCAGGGCTATTTCTGGCGTTGGCACTGGCAGACCAGTTTTAAGCCACAAAAAAACCATCTCTTCTTCATAGAGATGGTTTTTTATTCGGGAGAAATTGCCTTATCGGAAGCATTTTCCTCTCCCTTTGGTTTGGCAAAGCCTGCATCAATGGCATAGGTCGGGCAGACGGCCTTACATTTCCCACAACGGATACATTCGAGAGAATTGGGATCCTCCCTCACAGAAATGGCCATGGGACAAACCTGTTCGCATTTTTCACAGCCGATACATTTTTCCTTCACAAACTCCATTTGATACAGCCCAAACTTATGAAACAGAGAGTAAAACGCACCCAAAGGACAAAGGTATCTGCAAAAGAAGCGACTGACAGACGACGACACCAACAGCACCAGAAGCATCACCAGTAATTTCCAACGGAACAATGCCCCTGCCAACACCCGCAAGGCTTGATTGGTCAACATCAGCGGCAGAGCCCCCTCCAATGTACCTGCCGGACAGATATATTTACAAAAATACGGCGGTATCACACCCATGGCATCTGCCCCAAACAACGGCAGAAGTATGACGAACACCAACAATATGCCATATTTCAACCGGCGCAGGGGAATATCCAGCTTTTTCGGCACAGAAAGCTTTTTCACCGGAAGGCGGTACAGCAAATCCTGCACAAAACCAAAGGGACACAGAAAGCCGCACACCAGCCTGCCCAGCAACACGCCAAACAGCATCAACAGCCCCAGCACATAAAAAGGGAATTTCCCACCGATACCGCCCAATACCGTCTGCAAAGCACCTATGGGACACGCCCCCAAAGCACCGGGGCAGGAATAGCAATTCAAAACGGGAACACACAACGCCTTTGTTTTGCCTGTAAAAATTTTGCCGCCGGCAAAGCCCGCTCCATAGCCATTCCAAAACACGGCGCTCATCAGCTGTATGCCCCCTCTGATGCGGGTGTGCTTCTGTGCTCTTCCACCTTTTAGCCGATTCCGATACATTCCAGACATATCCTCACCGCCTTTTGCAATACAGCCACCCATTCGCCATTGTGCGCACCCATGCCGATAAAAGCAAGGGCTGTCACAAGGGTAACGGTTCTTGCCCATAAAATGCCTTTTTTACTCAAGAAATCACGTCCTTACCCATCTGGGTCAGTGCATCATTGATATGCTCCAGATAAAGGGGGCGAATATCCGGCGAACTGCCCACAATTTCCTTGCCCAGCAAGTTCCCCTGACTATCCACAAATACGGTGGTGGGAATATACATGACCTGTCTATCCAAATCCATCAAATCCCCATCTCCCAAAAGCAATGTGGTACCATCGAAACCTGCCTCCTCCAAAATACGGGTTATCTCTTCCGTATACATCTCATCATCCAGACAATGGGTAATCAAATTGATATTTTCCGGCAGGCTTTCCTTCAGCTCCGCCAACTGAGGCATTTCATGGACACAGGGCCCGCAGGTGATAGACCATATATTGATTACAGTTACGTCATAATCGGCAAAATCCGCCGCAGAAAAGCCGCCGCCATCCAGCGTTTTGGCGGTAAAGGTATGCAAATCCCCAAAGGAACTGCCTTCCTCCTGCTCCACAGCAGTATCCGGAACATTTTGCTCCTCTTTGGGCGCACAACCCACTGCCGGAAAAACAACCAGACCCAGGGCAAGCATCAGTGCCAATACTTTTTTCATATTTATCACTCCTTTTCCTTCATTCTATTTTCACGAAAACAATTTCCAAGCAGTATTGTTTCCGCAAGATTCACATTTCCCTTTGGGCAGCCGTCAAGGTTTGCTGCAACTCATTATTTTCAAAACGCATACAGCCGCCATTTGCTCCAAAAACAGCAGAGCAGACCCATGCCTGCTCCGCCTTTTTTCGCAATGCCGTTATTTTATCTGCTCCCCAATGATTTCCTTGGCTTTTTCCAACGCCTCACCGATCTTGGAGGCGTCTTTCCCGCCGGCCTGCGCCATATTGGGGCGTCCGCCGCCGCCACCGCCGCAAACAGCCGCCGCTCCTTTGATGATATTGCCGGCGTGTACGCCCTTTTGCACCGCATCATCGGTGGCCATTGCCATCAGATTCACTTTGCCGTCCTTTGCTCCCGCCAGAACAATCACACCGCTGCCCAGCTTATTTTTCAAGCTGTCGCCCAATGTACGCATGGCGTTGCCGTCCATTTCCTTCACCTCTGCCGCCAATACGGTCACGCCGCCAATCTCCGTCTTTTTGCTCAGGATTTCCTCTGCCGCACCGCCTGCCATTTTGGCTTTCAGCCGTTCCATTTCCTTCGCCATTTCCTTTTGCTCCGCCAAAAGCTGTTCCACACGGCCAAGCAATTTATCGGGGGTGGTTTTCACCATACGGCAAAGGGTACGGATTTCACCCTCCTGCGCCTGATAATGCTGCAGCGCACCTTCGCCGGTCAGGGCTTCAATACGTCTGACCCCTGCGGCAACGCCGTTTTCGGATATGATTTTGAAAGAGCCGACCTGCGATGTGTTTTTAAGATGGGCGCCGCCGCAAAGCTCAATGCTGTAACCGCCCATATCTACCACACGAACCACATCGCCGTATTTCTCGCCGAACAGTGCCATGGCGCCCTTTTCTCTCGCCGCATCAATGCTCATTTCCTCCGCCACGACGGGATAGCTGGCGAATACAGCTTCATTGACCAGGCGTTCCACTTCCTGCAATTCCTCCGCCGTCATAGCTGTAAAATGGGTGAAGTCGAAACGCAGGCGGTCGGCGCTGACCAAAGAGCCCGCCTGCTCCACATGGGTGCCCAAAACCGTCCGCAGGGCTTTATGCAACAGGTGGGTTGCACTATGGTTTCTTGCCGTCGCCAGCCGCAATTTTGTATCAATGGAGGCGCAAACCGTATCCCCAAGAGAGATACTGCCCTCCGTCACCTGACCCACATGGGCAATCTTACCGCCTACTACCTTTACGCAATCGCTCACTTCCACTGTGCCGTCGGCAGTTTTCAGGATACCCTTATCCCCTATCTGACCGCCGCTTTCTGCATAAAAAGGCGTTTTATCCAAGAATACGGCGACGGAAACCCCCGCCTGTGCCCCGGCGGAAATCGCATCATTCGCTACCAAAGCCACAATTTTGGCATCTTTCACCTCGAAAACATCATAGCCCGCAAAGGCCGTTTCCAAATCGGCAGGCAAATCGTTATACACGGTTTCTGCCGCACCCATATAGTTGGATTTTGCTCTGGCAGAACGCGCCCGCTCCTTCTGGGCTGTCATTTCCGCGGCAAAAGCATCCTCGTCCACGCTCATGCCTGCTTCCTCCAGAATTTCTTTTGTCAAATCAATGGGGAAGCCATAGGTATCATACAAACGGAAGGATTTTTCGCCGCTCATCACGGTCTGTCCTGCGGCTTTCATCTCCTCCATATCCTCTTTCAAAATTTCCATACCCTTATCAATGGTTTTATAGAAGCTGTTTTCCTCTGTGGAAAGGATTTTGAAGATATACTCCTGTTTATCCACCAATTCGGGGTAGGCATCGCCACTGCAAGCAATGACAGACTTGGAAAGCTCCGCCAAAAATTCCCCCTGTATGCCCAACAGCTTGCCATGGCGTGCCGCACGTCGCAGCAACCGGCGCAAAACATAGCCCCTGCCTTCATTGGAGGGCAGAACGCCGTCCGCCGTCATCATGGTCACGGAGCGGATATGGTCTGTAATCACACGGACGGAAACGTCGGTTTTATGGTCTTTGCCATAAAAAACATTGGCTTTGGCACAAACGGCATCTCGAATGGATTTTACCGTATCCACATCGAATATGGAGTCCACGCCCTGCAATATGGTCGCCATACGCTCCAGACCCATACCCGTATCGACATTTTTCATCTCCAGCTCCGTATAGGTGCCGTCCTCCTCTGCATTAAACTGGGTCAATACCAGATTCCAAAACTCCATATATCTGTCACAATCACAGCCTACGCCGCAGGTAGGGCTATCGCAGCCGTATTCCGGCCCACGGTCGTAATAAATTTCCGTACAGGGGCCGCAAGGTCCTGTACCATGCTCCCAAAAGTTATCCTCCTTGCCCAGGCGAGTGATTTTTTCCCAAGGCAGACCCACTTTCTCATGCCAGATATTCCCTGTTTCATCGTCATTTTCGTAAATTGTGACGTACAGCTTATCCTCGGGTATCTCCAATACCTTTGTGACAAATTCCCAAGACCATGGAATAATTTCGTTCTTGAAATAATCGCCAAAGGAAAAATCCCCCAGCATTTCAAAAAATGTGCCATGGCGGGCGGTTTTGCCCACGTTTTCAATATCGCCGGTACGGATACATTTCTGGCAGGTGGTCACCCGTTTGGAAGGCGGTATCTCCTGCCCCGTAAAATACGCCTTCATGGGCGCCATACCGGAGTTAATCAGCAAAAGGCTGTTATCATTATGGGGTACCAGGGAAAAGCTTTTCAGCCGCAGATGGTCCTTACTCTCAAAGAAAGACAAAAACGCTTCCCTTACTTCATTCACACCAAGATATTTCATACATATCTCCTCCTTTAAAAAAATCATGCCGCATTTCCGATAATTCTACGCATTTTCCCCTGCAAAAAAGGCAGGGAAAAGAAAAGCCCCGATCCGAAGATCAGGGACGATTGAACCGTGGTACCACCCTAGTTACAGCAAAAATGCCGTCGCTCAAAGCCGTTAACGCCGACCTACGCCACGACATACTCCGCTTTTCCGCCGTGGGGCCGGTTCCGCAGAACCGAAAAGACTGCTTCCACGCATCGCACCGAGGGGCTTCCACTCTCCCCCTCTCACTGGACAGGCCGTCTTGCGTGTACTCCTTCTTTCCATAGCCTTTTTCCTAATAATGATTTGATTATAGACATCTGTCGGCCTTTTGTCAAGGCATTTTACAGGCTTACTCCGTCATCTCCCGCAGGCAATCCCCCATACGCTTCAGCCCTACCTCTATTTTATCATCGCTGAGGTTGGCAAAACTCAGGCGGACATGGGCGTTTTCTTCCCCGCCTAAATCGTACTGACTGCCGGGGGTCAAAATCACATTCTTTTCCAGCATACGGCTGCAAAAGGCTTCCGCCCCCACACCATCAGGCAATTTCAGCCAAAGGCTGACTCCGCCGTCGGGCTTACCGTATGTTACCGAGGGCGGCAGGTATTTTTTAGCGGCAGACAGGGCTTTGCGGTATTTCCCGCTGCCGTAACGCCGCATTTGTGCGGCATGATGCTCCCAGCCGTTTTCCCGCAGATAATACTCCATGGCTCTTTGCAAAAAGCCGGAGGTGGAAATATCCGTGGTGTATTTCGCCTCCATCACCGCCCGATGGATTTTTTTCGGCAATACAATCAGCCCCATACGCAACCCCGGCATCAAAATCTTGGAAAAACTCTTAATATAAATGACGCGGTTTTTATAATCCAAAGCCTTCAGGGGGACGAGAGGGGCTTTGCCATAATGGAAGTCATAAAAATCGTCCTCCTCTATGATGTATGTATCATATTTCTCCGCCAGCTCCAACAGGCGGCGTTTCTTTTCCATGGAATAGGAAATGCCCGTGGGCGTCTGGTAATATGCCATCATATACAGAAAACGGGGGTGATAAATTTTCAAAAAATCCTCCAATACGGTCATATCCATACCGTCCGCCTCCAGGGGGATTTCCACCAGCTTTCCGCCACGGGAAAGGAAGGCACCTGCCGCACCGTAAAACGTGGGCTTTTCCACAAAAACCACGTCCCCATAGCCCAGCATGGCCTTAGAAATAATATCAATGCCCTGCTGGGCGCCGGAGATAATCTGCACATTTTCCACGGAGGTCTTGATACCCAGCCGGGAAAGATACCGGCAAAGCTGCTGTCTAAGGGGTGCATAGCCCATACTGTCCATATACCGAAACGCACCGCCTTTTTCCCGCTCCAACACCTCATCAAAGGCTTTTTTGAAATCGTCCACAGGAAACAGCTCATGGGGCAGAGAGGCGGCGGCAAAATTGATGGCATTTTCCAGTGAAAGCTCTCTCTCAAAAGAACGAAGGCTTCGGCTTGCCATAGGGGACGGGATACGCTCCACCGGCAGGGGGGAAACAAAGGTACCGCTCCCCTTACGGGAATAGACCATCTGCTTTTTCTCCAATGTTTTATACGCCGTCACTACGGTAACGGCATTGACCCCAAAATGCTCCGCCAACTTCCGAATGGACGGCAGCTTACTGTTGGCAGGCAGACGGCCGGCAGTAATCAGCCGCTCTATCCCCTCCGCCAACTGCTGATATAAGGAGGTATCCCCTGTTTTTTGCAACGCGAGTTCAAAAATTTCCTTCATATTATATATACTCCAAAATAAACCAATTTCTGATTTTCATGCACTCCCCTTATGAAGGGTCATATTTCTTTCTGCCGGAGGCGCCTGGAATCCCCATGCCTTCCCGATATTTCGCTACGGTACGGCGGGAAATCCGTATCCCCTCCGCCGTCAGCTGTTCTGTCAAGGCTCTGTCGCTGAGAGGCTTTGTTTTATCCTCCTTATCAATGAGGGTACGCAGACGTTGGCGGATACTATCCGCCGAAATTGTTTCGCCCTCCGCCGCCATGGTTTTGGAGAAAAAGGCATGGAGGGGGAATACGCCCCGTTCACACTGCAAGTACTTCTCCTTCACGGCACGGCTGACGGTAGATTCATGAAGCCCCAGCTCCTCCGCCACATCTGCCATACGCAAAGGGGCAAGCCGGCCTTGGGGGCTTAAGAAAAAGGCGCTTTGTTTTGCAACGATACATTCCGCCGTTTGTTGCAGGGTGCTTTCCCGTTTGGCAATACACTGTAATGCCCATTGAGCCTGCTTCAATTTGCGGGCAATATATTCCTCCGTTTCCGGAGCGGCATCTTCCCGCAACAGCTTTACATAGGTATGGCTGATTTTCAGGCGAGGCAGCAGGTGGTGGTTCAGGGAAACCGTCAATTCCTCGCCTCTGCGTTCCACCAGAATATCGGGAACAACGTATTCCACGGGGCGTTCTCCCCGAAAGCCACTGCCGGGCTTCGGCTGACAGGTACGAATTTCCGTCAATGCCGCCGTAATTTCCGTCAGAGAAACCTTCAACCGCTTTGCCAGATAGGACAGGCGGTTTTTTGCCAGCTCGTCCAGATAGTCCGCCACAAGGGTCTTGGCTAAGGCAGAGGCATTTTTTTGCTCCAGTTGCAGCAAAAGACATTCCCGTAAATCCCTCGCCCCAACACCGGGCGGATCCAAGGTCTGGAATTGGTGTAAAAGGCTTTGAGCCTGCTCCTTTTGCAGGCGATATTTCTCCGCCGCCGCTTCCAATGCGTCCGCCTCCAGATAACCGCTTTCCGCCGTACTTTCCGCCAAAAAACGCAATACTCGTTTTTGATTCTCCTCTATTTTCAAAATATTGATTTGAAACAACAGATATTCCCGCAGGCTTTCGGCATCTTTTCTGCCAAAACGTGCATTCTCCCGTTCCTGTTCGTTTTCCTGCTCCATGCGGTAATAACTGCGGTTTTGCTCATCGGCCTCCTCAAGCCATTGGAGCTTTTGCAAAAGCTTTTCTTCCCGCTCCTGCACCGCAGGCTCCTCGCCCCACTCCAGCAGGGGGTTCTCCTCCGCCAATTCCTTGACGTACTCCGAAAGGGCAAGGGTATTCATTTGCAGGATTTCCACCGATTGCTGCAACCGCCGGGATAATACCTGCTTTTGGCTAAGCTGTAACGATAAATCCATGAAACCCCTCCTTTCGATTTTTTCTGATTTTTGTGATTATGCCTCATGGCAATCCGCTGCCGCCGTGGGCCATTCGCAGCACATAACACGGCTCATCTCGGGCAGTCCACTTCCTCTGGTTTCCCGCTCATTCCCGCCGTGGGCCATTCGCAGCACATGGTGCTGCTCATCTCGGGCAGTCGCCCTATGGGATTCCGGTTATAGCCATACAGCCATGTGCAAGCACAGGCTATATGGCTACAACCGGAATCCCGCACGGCTTGTTGTCTACGCTAAGTGTATCACATTCTCCGCAAAAGATGCAAGGCGGCAGACCCCTCCTATGAAAAGACAGTCTTTTTTCGGCTTTTTGCGATTATTTTGTCAATTTATCCGAAAAAGCAACTGGAAAACCCTATGGATTATGGTAATAAATAAACATTTACTTTTATAGATAATAAGTGTACACTAAAGTCACACAAAATTCGCATGCAAACAATTTATCCGAAAACACCTATGGTTTTTGGCATATTTTGCAGCCTACGGAGGATTTCGTTTTTTTGCAAAAAACAACATTTAGTGAAATTTCTTTTGGTACAAAAAGTTTTTTCGCTTTTTTTCTGCAAAAATATTGTGAAATTCTTAATTTTGTATTAAAATATTGCTGTTATATATAGCTATATTTTTATAAAAGTATAACTCATTACCGTGCTTTCCCAAGCACAAAATCACTTGAACAGAGGGGGATAATATGCAAGCTTTAACGTTCAAACGTGGGGTTCATCCGCCCGATGGCAAGGCTCTGTCCGCAGAGCAGCCCATCAAGGTGATACTCCCGAAAGAAGACTCTGAATTGTTCTATCCCATGAGCCAGCACATCGGTGCGCCTTGCGAACCGTTGGTAGCTGTTGGCGACCATGTTAAGGTAGGACAGAAAATCGCAGAATCCGGGGCATTCATGTCCTCTCCGATTTTCGCAAGCGTTTCCGGCGAGGTTGTGGACATTCGTCCTATGCTGGTGCCCGGCGGCGCAATGGTAAAATCCATCGTTGTCAAAAACGACGGCAAAATGGAAGAGATCGAAGGCCTGAATCAGGGCAGAGATTACACAACCATGACAAATGACGAAATTTTGACGGCTATCAAAGAAGCCGGCGTTGTTGGTCTGGGTGGTGCAGGTTTCCCTACACACGTAAAACTCGACCCTCCCAAGGATACTCCCATCGATCATATCCTCATCAATGCGGCAGAATGTGAGCCTTACCTCACTTGTGACTACCGCCTGATGCTGGAAGAACCCGAAAGAATCGTCAAAGGTTTACAGATTATGCTGAAACTGCACCCCGGTGCAAAGGGCGTAATCGGCATCGAAATGAACAAGCCCAAAGCCATCGAATCTATGACGAAGGCTTGCGAAGGCATTGACAACATCACCGTTCAGCCTTTGGTGACAAAATTCCCGCAGGGTTCCGAAAAACACCTGATTTACGCCATCACAAAAAGAGAGGTAAAATCCGGTGCACTGCCCGCAAGTGCCGGCTGTATCGTGGATAACGTTGACACCGTACTTGCCATCGAAAGAGCAATCTGCAAGGGCAGACCTCTGATGAGAAGAATTGTAACCGTTTCCGGTCAGGGGATCAAAAACCCCGGCAACTACAAAATCAGAATCGGTATGACACTGAGAGATTTGGTAGATGCCATCGGCGGTTTCAAGGAAGATAACCCTCCCGTGAAGCTGATTGCCGGCGGCCCTATGATGGGTCCCACGCTCTATACACTGGACGTTGCTTCCGTAAAAACCACCTCCGGTCTGCTGTGCTTCACGAAAGAAGAAGCCTACATACCCGAGGAAAGAAACTGTATCCGTTGCGGCAAGTGTGTGGACCACTGTCCTATGGGTCTGATGCCCTTCATGCTGAATGCATTCTCCATTAAGGGCGACGGCGAAGGCTTCGTGGCACACCACGGTCTGGATTGTATCGAATGCGGCAGCTGTTCCTACGAATGTCCTGCAAAACGCCAGCTGGCTCAGTCCATCAGAGCGACAAAGAAAATCGAAGCAGGCAAAAAGGCAGCAGCGGCAGCAGCGGCAAGAGCAAAGGCTGAAGCAGAAGCAAAGGCAAAAGCCGAAGCAGAAAAGAACTGAGAAGGGGGAGAATAAAACATGTCTAACTTTGTAGTATCCGGTACCCCTCATGTGCGTTCCAAAGAATCCATTCAGAGCATCATGCGTGACGTGATTATCGCTCTGATTCCTGCAACTGCAGCGGGTATCTATTATTTCGGTGTGAAGGCCATCATTTTGATTGCCGCTTCCATCGTATCTGCCGTTTTCTTTGAATGGCTGTATCAGAAGCTTTTGAAAAAACCCGTTACCATCAGCGATTTATCCGCTGTTGTAACCGGTCTTTTGCTGGCAATGAACCTGCCCGCAGCAGCGCCTGTTTGGGTTGCTATTGTCGGCAGTGCGTTTGCCATTATTTTTGCAAAACAGCTTTTTGGCGGTTTGGGTCAGAACTTCATCAACCCTGCTCTGGCAGGCCGTGCATTCCTTCTGGCTTCCTACCCCACAGAAATGACAACTTGGCCCGCTCCCGTTGGCTTCAGCGGTGCAGATGCGGTTACGATTGCAACACCTCTGTCCCAGATGAAAACAGGTGCTTTCCCTGATGCATCTTTGATGCAGTTATTCCTGGGTCAGGTGGGCGGCTGTATCGGTGAAACTTGTGCCGCTGCCCTGATTATCGGCGGTCTTTACCTGCTGTGGAAACACGTAATCAGCTGGAAGATTCCCGTAATCTACATCGCAACGGTATTCGTGCTGACAGCTCTGATTGGCAGACACGGCGTGCGTATGCCCGTTTATGAACTGTTTGCCGGCGGTCTGATGCTGGGTGCGTTCTTCATGGCAACAGACTACGCTTCCTCTCCCGTTACACCCAAGGGACAGGTTATTTTCGCAGTGGGCTGTGGTGTAATTACCACTTTAATCCGTATCTTCGGCGGTTACCCCGAAGGCGTATCCTACTCTATTTTGATTATGAATGTTTGTGTACCTCTGATTGAAAGATTCACAGAGCCTACAATCTTTGGTGCGTTACCCAAAGTAAAGGAGGCGAAATGAGCATGAACACAAAAGAAATCGTAAAACCCGCAATTGTTCTGCTGCTAATCGCCGCTGTGGCTGCCGCTCTTCTGGGCTTTATTTCTGAAGTAACAGCAGCCCCTATTGCTGCACAGGAACAAAAAACATTGAATGAAGGCATGATGGCGGTTATGCCCGAAGCAAGCAGCTTTGAAGAATTGACAGATGCCGAAAAATCCGGCACCATCACAGCTGTATATCAGGCGGATAACGGCGGTTACGTTATCACAACGGCTCCCGGCGGCTTCGGCGGCGCTGTAAATACTATGGTTGGTATCGGTGCCGACGGTGTCATCACCGGTGTGCGTGTAACAGGCCACGCCGAAACACCCGGTCTGGGTGCAAAGGCAACGGAACCGGCTTTCTATGAACAGTTCACCGGAAAAGCAGGTACTGTTTCCGTAACAAAAGACGGGGGCGAAATCGTTCCCATCACAAGTGCAACAATTACTTCCAGAACCGTGTGCGATGGTACACAGGAGGCTCTGGATTGGGTCGCAGCGAATGGAGGTGCTAACTGATGGCTAACCCTATTAAACTGATTAAAAACGGTATCATCAATGAAAACCCTACATTCGTACAGGTTATCGGTATGTGTCCTACCTTGGCGGTAACATCTTCCGCCATCAACGGTATTGGTATGGGTTTGGCAGCAACGGCGGTACTGGTATTTTCCAATATCTTCGTATCCCTGTTGAGAAAAATCATTCCTGATACGGTTCGTATCCCTTGTTTTATCGTAGTAATTGCAACATTCGTAACCATTATCGAGTTTGTTTTGAAGGCTTATGTGCCTACTTTGTACAAATCACTGGGTCTGTTTATCCCGCTGATCGTTGTTAACTGTCTGATTCTGGCTCGTGCAGAAGCATTTGCGTCCAAAAACGGCCCCGTTGCTGCTGCATTTGACGGTATCGGTATGGGTCTTGGTTTCACCATCGCCCTGGGCATTCTGGGTCTGGTTCGTGAATTCATCGGCGCAGGCACACTGTTCGATATTACGGTTCTGCCCGAAGCATTCCCCAGAACTCTGTTGTTCGTAATGGCTCCCGGTGCGTTCTTTACACTGGCTTGCCTCATGGCGATTCTGAATCATTTCAGAAACAAAGCGTAAGAAGGAGGGGAAAATAAATGAATCTGATTCTTTTGGTTTTAGCCGGGATTTTCGTAAACAACTACGTATTATCCCAGTTCTTAGGCATCTGCCCCTTCCTCGGCGTTTCCAAAAAGGTAGACACCGCGGCTGGTATGGGTATGGCCGTAATCTTCGTTATGTCCCTGGCGGCAGCAGTAGCTTGGTTGGTTTACAACTTCATTCTGGTGCCTCTGAACATTATATATCTGTATAACATTGCGTTCATTCTGGTTATCGCTTCTTTGGTACAGTTCGTTGAAATGTTCCTGAAAAAAGCTGCTCCTGCGCTGTATCAGGCACTGGGCGTTTTCCTGCCCCTGATTACAACAAACTGTGCGGTGCTGGGTGTTGCCGTTTTGAATATGCAAAAAGGCTACAACTTCATCGAATCCGTACTGAACGCACTGGGCGGTGCTGCCGGTTTCGCTCTGGCCATCGTTTTGTTTGCAGGTATCCGTGAAAGAATTGCTGATAATGATACACCGAAGGCCTTTGAAGGTTTCCCTATGGCTCTGATCACTGCAGGTCTGATGTCCATCGCATTCCTTGGCTTCTCCGGTCTGATTAAACTGTAAGAAGGAGGGTAACAAGAATGGATCCAATGAGTATTGTATACCCCGTCCTGAGCGTCGGTGGTTTGGGCGTCGTTTTCGGCGCATGCTTGGGTGTTGCCAGCCAGGTCTTCCATGTGGACGAAGACCCCAGAATCGGTGAAGTGCTGGAAGTTCTGCCCGGCGCAAACTGCGGTGGCTGTGGTTTCCCCGGTTGCGGCGGTTGTGCTGCTGCTATCGTAGCCGGCACCGCTGCTGTCAATGCTTGCCCCGTTGGTGGTGCGGCTTGTGCGGAAAAGATTGGTGCCATCATGGGTATAGAGGCTTCTGCCGCTGAACCCGTTGCCGCTTTCGTAAAATGCGGCGGCACTTGCGAAACAGCAAAAGAAAAATATGATTATTTCGGTATCGATGACTGTAATATGGCTGTTCAGCTGGCAGGCGGCGGTGCGAAAAGCTGTGCATATGGCTGTCTGGGTCTGGGCAGTTGTAAAAAAGCCTGTGCTTTCGGCGCCATCGAAATCGTAGACGGCATCGCAGTAATCGATAAAGAAAAATGTGTTGCCTGCGGCAAATGCGTATCCGCTTGCCCGAAACACATCATTGAGCTTCTTCCTGCGAAAAGCAAAATTAAGGTACAGTGTTCTTCCAAAGAACTGGGCAAAAACGTTATGCCTGTATGTACCACCGGTTGTATCGCTTGTAAGATTTGCGAAAAGAACTGTCCTTTCGATGCAATCCATGTGATTGATAATCTGGCAGTGATTGATTATACAAAATGTAAGGCTTGCGGCATCTGTGCAAACAAATGCCCTAAGAATGTAATTACAGGCAAGCGTCCTGCACCTGCGGCTCCTGCGAATGCGGCTCCTGCGAATGCGGCTCCTGCGAATGCGGCTCCTGCGAATGCGGCTCCTGCACCTGCGGCTCCTGCACCTGCGGCTCCTGCACCTGCGGCTCCTGCACCTGCGGCTCCTGCGGAGGCTCCGAAAGCAGAGCCTGCGGAAGCTCCTAAGGCAGAAGCGCCTGCGGAAGAAGCACCTAAGGCAGAATAATTGCCCAAAGCAACATAAATTGCAAAACTACGAGAATCCCTTGTGTACGCAAGGGGTTCTTTTTTCTTTACCATCATTCCAAAGTGTGGTAAACTACTATCAGAAATCGTTATTTAAGGAGGATTTTGCATATGAAGGGTCGTTCCTCGCAAAATATATGGGTATTGATATTATTATTGCTGGCCGGGGTTGTCATCGGCGGATTTATCGCCAATTTGCTGAGCGGTATCTCCGCTTTAAGCTGGCTGGCTTACGGCAGCAGCTTTGGACTGGCTTCACCCTTGATGCTGGATTTGGGTGTGCTGACACTGCAATTCGGGTTCACCATCCGTTTCACCATCGCCGGTATCATCGGCATTATACTGGCTTTTTTCATCTATCGAAAATTATAAGCCGCCCTCTTTTGACCAAAAGCCGCTTCCGCGGCTTTTTTTCTGTCGATTTTTGCGGTAGAAAAACTTAAAATTTTTGAAAACTGCTTGCCTTTTCTTGAAAAGAATCGTAAAAAGAGGTATGATAAAGAATAAGGCAAAAAAATAAGAAAAATACCGCTGACGGCATATTGCTCAGGCGTTTTCATGATGAAAGGGGTAAATATATGTTTTCCAAAGATATGGGTATCGACTTAGGCACTGCCAATACACTGGTGTATATGCGAGAAAAGGGCATCATCGTCAACGAGCCCTCGGTTGTTGCCATCAACACACAGACCAAAGAGGTTCTGGCCGTGGGCAACGAGGCCAAGGAAATGATCGGGCGTACCCCCGGCAATATCGTTGCCATTCGCCCCATGAAGGACGGCGTTATCGCTGATTTCGATGTGACCCAAGCCATGCTGCGTTATTTTATCAATAAGGCTTATGTGCGTTCTTTATTCGGCCCTAAGCCCCGTATTGTGATTTGCGTACCCTCCGGCGTCACGGAGGTGGAAAAGCGTGCCGTTTTGGAGGCCGCCATTGCCGCAGGCTCCAAGGAAAAGGACACCTATCTCATCGAAGAGCCTATGGCCGCATCTATCGGTGCAGGACTGCCTGTGGCAGAGCCGACGGGCAGTATGGTAGTGGACATCGGCGGCGGCACCAGCGAGGTGGCTGTCATTTCTCTGGGCGGTATCGTTACCAGCACCTCCCTGCGGGTAGCCGGAGATGCACTGGATAACGCCATTGTGAACTATATCAAAAGAGAATTTAACTTAGCCATCGGTGACCGTACCGCCGAAAGCATTAAAATTACCATCGGCTCCGCTTTCCCTCTGGAACAGGAGGAAAAAATGGAAATCCGCGGCCGTGACCTGTTGAGCGGTCTGCCCCAGACCATCGACATCAATTCCATTCATGTGCGGGAGGCCCTGAGCGAACCGCTCAATGCCATTATTGACAGCATCAAACAGACATTGGAAGCAACTCCGCCCGAACTGGCGGCGGATATTATGGAATACGGCATTACCCTCACCGGCGGCGGCGCACATTTGCGCGGGCTGAATCAGCTGATTACCGCCGAAACCGGTATGCCCGTCCATATCGCCAACGAACCGCTGAATTGCGTGGCTCTGGGTACGGGTATGGTTCTGGAACACATCGATACCCTGAAATCCGTTCTGATTTCCCCCAGAAAAGCACTGTTCTAATTGCAGGAACATACTCGGAAGGAGCGTTTTGTTTTGCAGCAGTTTTTTGAAGAACATAAAAAGCATATCATCGGCACGGGCCTCCTGCTTTTGGTATTGATTACCGTCATTACCAGCGGGAAAAAGCTGAACGCCACTCTGCTGGAAAGCGCCATCGGCGTTGTTGTCACGCCCTTTCAGGATTTGACTACGGGTATCGGCAGCTGGGTGGATACAACGGTTTCCTCTGCCCGCAGTAAAACCGATTTCAGAAAAGAAAACGAAGAACTGAAAAGCCGGATTGCCGATTTGACGGCGGAAAACAAACGGCTTGCCCTATACGAGGAGGAAAACAAGCGGCTTTCCGCTTTATTAAAAATCGCACAGAAATATCCCCAATACGAAAGCATTGGGACCGCTATTATTGCCAAAAATCCCGGCGTCTGGTACAACGGCTTTACCATAGACAAGGGTACCAAAAACAACATCAGCGCCAATATGGTGCTGATTGCGCCCGAAGGCTTAGTGGGCAAAATACTGGAAAGCGGCGCCACCTTCTCCAAGGCACAATCCATACTGGATAACCGCAGTTCTGTACCTGCCAAAAGCCTCAGAACCGGCGATTTGGGCGTGGTCAAGGGGGATTATGCCCTCTCCGGCGACGGGCTTTGTAAAATGGAATATATCGACAGCGAGGCGGAAATTATGGCCGGTGATGAAATCGTGACCTCCCAGCTTTCCGATATCTACCCCGAAGGACTGCCCATCGGCAAGGTGACCGAAATCGAAACAGACCCCAACGGCCTGACGAAATACGCCATCATTCAGCCCTTTGTGGACCTAAAGCATTTGGATACCTTGCTGGTGATTGACAAAAACGGTACGGAGGAGATGCCATGAGGATTTTCATTACCGCACTGTTGGTCTTTTTGAATTTTATACTGCAAACCACCCTATTCCGGTTTTTCGCCATTCGGGGCGTTTTCCCCAATACGGCATTGATTATCGTGACCTCCTACGCCCTTTTGCGGGGCAGCAAGGAGGGGGCACTGGTCGGGGTGTTTTCCGGCCTTTTGATGGACGTGTTTTTCAGCACCACCATCGGCTTTTATTCCGCACTCTATTTTGCCGCAGGCGTTGCCTTTGGCAGAATACAGCGTAATTTCTATCGGGAAAATTATTTGTTGCCCATTATTTTCTGTACCCTTTCCGCCTGCCTGTTTGAGGCAGTGCTCTATGCCACCGGCTTCGTATTCCGCGGAGAAGGAAATCTGCTGTATTTCCTCTTTCGTGTGCTGCTGCCGGAAATTGTTTATACGGCTATCCTGACCATTCCCATTTACCGGATTTTATTCGGCATCAACGAATGGCTGGAGTTAAAGGAAAAATACAGGTATCGCCTGTTTTAATCAGCTCTCTTTCCCTTAGGAGGAACCATGAGAAAGCATATCGAACATTTTTTAGATTTATGTAAAAGCAGAATATTTGTGATGCTCTGCGGTATTATCGTCCTCTTTGCCATTGTGGTACTGCGGCTGTTTTCCCTGCAAATTATCCACGGGCAGGAGTATGAACATTCCGTTACTGCCAGCATTTCCAAGGATTTGAAGGTGCCTGCCTCCCGCGGGGGGATTTATGACCGCTACGGCAGACCTCTGGCAATCAATTCCGTGGCATATTCCGTGCAGGTGGACGGCAGTATCCCTCTGGAGCTTTCCAAGGAGGAAAAGAAAAATCTGGCTGTCGCCCTGACCCAGTATCTCGAGGAAAAAGGCGTACAGCAGGTGGACGCTCTGCCCATTTCCCAAAATGCACCCTATGTCTTCCAATTTGAAGGCACGGAAAAGGAACAGCAAACGAAGAAAAACCGCTGGAAAGCCTCCATGGGGCTGAGCAAAAAACAGCGGAAAATGACCGCCGAGGAATGTCTGGATTATTTATACGACACCTATCAGACACCCAAAAGTTTTTCGCCCCAACAAAAACGAACCTATC
This sequence comes from Anaerotignum sp., assembly GCA_017523325.1. Taxonomy (GTDB): domain Bacteria; phylum Bacillota; class Clostridia; order Lachnospirales; family Anaerotignaceae; genus Anaerotignum_A. Next base: position 33,041 of record JAFWWO010000064.1, read on the forward strand.
TCTCTCTTTGTCTGAGCGGGGACAAAAACCTTATGGCTCTGACCCTGGCTATGAAGCTGGCGGATTTCGGCGAAACCATCACCGATGAGCTTCCTCTGGAGAAAACCCCGCCCTTCGCCTTCCAATTCAACGGCAATTCCGCCAAAGAAAGAAACTGGAAGGAAAGTATGCAGATGTCGGGCGAGGAGCTTTCCTACGATTCCCTGCAAACCTTGGACTATCTGCGGGATTATTTCGGGCTGCCGGAAGGCTTGCCTCCGGATTTGGTGCGTAATACATTAGGGATTCGCTATTCCATATACTTACAGCGGTTTCAGCAGTTCCAATCCGTTACGGTGGCCACGGATATCAGTGATAAAACACTGGCTTATGTAGAAGAAAATCAAGACACCTTCCCCTGTGTCATCATTGATACGGTTTCTTTGCGGGAATACCCCGAGGGGAAGTATTTTTCTCATATTTTAGGCTATATTCGGCAAATGACGGAAAACGATTTCCCCCTCTATAAGGACGATACAGATGCCGAGGGCAATCCCCTTTACAGCCAGACGGATATTGTGGGGCAGGACGGTATGGAAAAGCTCTATGAACGTCAGCTCAACGGGGTTGACGGGAAAATCTCCATTGAGGTGGATAATCAGGGGCGGCGTATGAGCGTCATTGATTCCACGGAACCTGTCCCCGGAAAAGATGTATTTTTGACCATAGACAGCAAACTCCAAAAAACCATATATGATACACTGGAAAGCGAACTGAGAAAATCCGTACGGCGGCAATTAAGCTCCTCCGGTAAATACGGCGTATCCACCACGGAGCTGTTTGCCTCCATGATTCGGGTCAACCATATCTCCGCCTCCAGAATGATTCGCTCCGAAACGGGCGTACAATACGCTGTGCTCCAACGGCTGAAGGAGGCTCAGCCTACATTTGATGCGGAGCAGGAAAACGCTGTGACCGTTGCCCAAAACTTCCTTCTGGAAGGGCTTTCCAACGGCACCATCAGCCACAGAGAATTGCTTCTGATGATGATTGAACAGGGGCATCTGCCCGCCAGTGAGGAGGAAATCGCCGCCATTGATGCCGGCACAGTCAGCCCCCTTACGGTGATTTTGAATAAGCTGGATAGCGGGGATCTTTCTCCGGCGGATACAGGTCTGGACCCCTGTACCGGCTCAGTTTTCGTAACACAGGTAGGCACAGGCGAGGTTCTGGCCAGTGTGACCTATCCTTCCTATGATAATAACGAGCTGGTCAATACTTTCAATAATGCATACTATAACGACCTTCTGGAGGACGGCAACACCCCTTTGGTAAACCGTCCGCTGAAACAGAAAAAAGCCCCCGGCTCTACATTCAAAATGGTGACGGCATTGGCGGGGCTGGAAACAGGTATCATTACCCCCTCCACATTTATTCGGGATTTGGGGGTCTTCAAGGACACCGGCTTCCCCTACGCCCGCTGCTGGATTTACAGCAATACCGGCGGCACCCACGGCGCCCTTACCGTTGCCCATGCGTTGGAGGTTTCCTGCAACTACTTCTTTTACGAACTGGCATACCGCATGGGAAATGCAACCAACGGCGGCGGCACCCAGGCCATTACCACATTGAATGAATATATGGCTATGTTCGGCCTGAATCAACTCACCGGCGTGGAACTGGACGAATACGGCCCTACCATGGCATCGCCCTCCAACAAAGAAAAGGCAGTCAAAACCTTTAACCCCGATGCCACCACAAGCCGTACCCGTTGGACCGATGGGGATACCATTCGTACCGCCATCGGGCAATCGGTCAACAGCTATACGCCGGCACAAATGACGAAATATGTATCCACCCTTGCCAACGGCGGCACCCTATATAAACTGCATATGGTGGATCGTATCCAAAATGCAGACGGCAGTTTATACGCCAAGGTAAAGGAAACGGTGGAAAATGTGGCCCATTTCCAGCCGGAAAATCTGCAAACGGTATATGAGGGAATGTATCTGGTGACCAACGGCTCCAGAGGGACGATGCGGGGCGCCTTTCGGGATCTGCCCATAAAGGTGGCGGCCAAAACCGGTACCGCCGAGGAGGATAAAAACCGCAGCTCCCATACATGGTTCGTCTGCTTTGCACCCTATGACGACCCCCAAATCGCCATTACCGTAATGATACCTTTTGGGGAGGGTCACGGTAACCCGTCCCCCGCCATCACCGAGGCCATTCTTCGGGAATATCTGGGGCTGGATTATACCCCTCATCATACCACCATGCAAACCCTATTGGCACAATAAATACAGGAGGAAACCCTATGAATCAGGAAAACTATGTGATATTCAAAGGCACCAAGGACGGCGTGACCGTATTATTCGATGCGGAGGCACCCTTTGAAAGCCTCTGCGAACAACTGGAAAAAAAGGTGGAGGAGGCAGGCAAATTTTTCGATAATGTCAAGACCTCTATGGCTTTTAAGGGCCGCAGCTTCACCGAGGAGGAGGAAGAAACCCTTCTGAAAATCATCGCAGAGCATACCAATATGGAAATTTCCTTTGTGAAAACCGAAAATAACGAACTAAAACACCTTTCTACGATATTGGAACAGGAAATGTCCCCCTTTAACTTGACAAAATTCCATCGGGGCTCTTTACGCAACGGGCAAAAAATTGAGTTCGACGGCAGTGTCGTGGTGGTGGGCGATGTCAACCCCGGGGCGGAAATCAAAGCCACCGGCAACATCATCATACTGGGACAGCTGAAGGGCATGGCCCATGCCGGCTGCAAGGGTATGACCGACGCCTTCGTTTTCGCCGTTTATATGGCACCGGTACAGCTGCGTATTGCCGATATTATCACCCGTTTCCCCGAGGAAAACAAGCGGGGCGACAAGGCACCGGAATATGCCTTCATACAGAATGAACAGATTTTTGTCATGGCATTGGCTTAAAACTTTTGGAAAAGCTGTCGGTTTTTCGGAAAAAGACACGGCTTTTGCTAAAAAAAAGAGTGCAAAACCTGCATTTTTTTGTTAAGATAGAAACAGATATGTGATTTTCGCGAAGATAGGGAAGAAAAAACCGTCCTCAAAGGGAAAAGCATAGAAAAAACGCTAAGATTAGGGGGAACACATGAATGAGTGAAGTAATTGTTATCACCAGCGGCAAGGGTGGCGTAGGTAAAACCACCACCAGCGCAAACTTAGGCTGCGGCCTTGCTATTTTAGGAAAAAAAGTGGCTTTGGTAGATGCCGATATCGGTCTGAGAAATTTGGACGTTGTTATGGGTCTGGAAAACCGCATTGTATACGATTTGGTAGACGTGGTAGAGGGCAACTGCCGACTGAAACAGGCTCTCATCAAAGACAAGCGCTTTGACGGGCTGTTTTTGCTGCCCGCTGCACAAACAAGAGATAAGGACGCCGTTTCTCCCGAGCAGATGCAAAAGCTTTGCGAAAGCCTGAAGGAAGAAGGCTTCGATTTTATCATCATCGACTGCCCCGCCGGTATCGAACAGGGCTTCAAAAACGCCATCGCCGGTGCTGACAGAGCCGTTGTTGTAACGACACCGGAGGTTTCCGCTGTCCGTGATGCAGACCGTATCATCGGGCTTTTGGAGGCAAACGGACTGAATAACCCCACTTTGATTTTGAACCGCCTGCGTATTGATTTGGTACAGCGGGGCGATATGATGAATATTGAGGACGTAACGGAAATTCTGGCGGTGGATATTCTGGGCGTTGTGCCTGATGATGAAAGCATCGTCATTGCCACCAATAAGGGCGAGCCTGCTGTCAATACCACAGAATCCAAAGCGGGTCAGGCTTACAGAAACATCGTACAGCGTCTGATGGGTCAAGATGTGCCTATCATGACCTTTGAACAGCAACCGGAAGGCTTTATGGATAAGCTGAAAAAGCTGTTTCGTAAGTAATCACTGACAAAGGAAAGGATGTGTAACGATGGATTTCTTAAGCTTTTTCCGTAAAAAAAGTGCTGCCCCCTCCGGCAGTGTTGCGAAGGATCGCCTGAAGCTGGTGCTGGTACATGATCGTGTGAATTGCTCCTCTCAGGTTTTGGAAATGCTCAAAACCGATATTATCAAAGTAATTTCCAATTATATGGAGATTGATCAGGAGGGTCTGGATATCCAGATTACCCAAACCCAATCCGATGACAACAACGGAACGGTTCCTGTATTATACGCCAACATTCCCATTAAAAGTATGCGTAAGGTCAATCAATAAGACACCCCGCAATACATACGAAAAAGACCTTCAAAACCTCCGGACTGCCCTATTTTTGAAGGTCTTTTCCGGTTTTTTGTGCAGCTCTTTTCAGAAAGAGAGTTGCCCAAAATACCGGAAAACTCCCTTTTTCAGGAGGTATCATGATTATGCAAGTCAAAAAATATTTTCAAAATCTGGATTATTGGCTCATTGCCGCTGTTTTCCTGCTGACGGTTTTCGGCATCATCAGCATCGCCAGCGCTACCCGCATCAATCTGGGGGAAAGCCCCTCCAATGTCATCAAGCAGGGGGTATTTTTTCTCATCGGGATTGGCCTGATGATTGTGGCCGCCAATGTGGATTATGAATATGTTTCCCAATTTTATATCCCCATTTATGCATTGAATTTACTGCTATTGGTGGCGGTACTGCTCATCGGTGTGGACAGCAAGGGAGCAACCCGTTGGATTGCCATTGGCCCTCTGACCATTCAGCCCTCGGAATTTGCCAAGGTGATTATGATATTTTGTCTGGCAAAGCTCATCTCCCTACGGCAAAAACAGCTCAATACTCTGCCGACATTGGCATTTCTTTGCGGCGTAACGCTTCTTCCTCTGTTTTTAATACAAAAACAACCGGCTCTTTCTGCCAGTCTGGTGCTGGTAGCCATCTTTTGTATTGAGCTTTTTGTGGCAGGGCTGGATAAAAAGCTTATTCGCAATATTTTAGTGCTGGCTGTACCTGCGGTGGGTCTGATTCTTTGGGACGTAGGGCGGGAAAATCCCCTTTTTACGGATAAAATTTTTGCCACCCATCAGTTCAACCGTATTTTATCCTTTGTGGACCCCAGCCGTGACCCCGGTCTGTATTATCAGACGGAAAAATCCATCAGTGCCATCGGTGCCGGACAGCTGACGGGCAAGGGTCTGTTCCACGGCACCCTCAATCAGCTCAGCTACCTGCCGGAGCCCCATAACGACTTTATATTCTCCGTTATCGGGGAGGAATTCGGCTTTTTGGGCTGTATATTTGTGCTGGCTATATTGCTTTTTATCGTGTTTCGTTGTATAGTTATAGCAATATCAGCCAGAGATATGTTCAGCCAGCTTTTGGCCACAGGCATCGCCGGTATGTTTGCCTTCCAGACCTTCGTAAACGCCGGCGTGGCAACGGGTATCCTGCCCAATACGGGTATGTCCCTGCCCTTTGTCAGCTATGGCGGCAGCTCTATCTGGACGAATATGGTCGCCATCGGCCTGATTTTGAATGTACGCAAAAAAGAAACAAAATCGCTATTTGAGGGGGGTTTGTTATGAATATTGGTTTAATCGCCCATGATAATAAGAAAAAATTGATGGAAAATCTTTGCATCGCCTATCGGCATATTTTATGCAAGCACGAGCTCTACGCCACCGGCACAACGGGGCGTTTGGTGGAGGAGGCCGCCAATCTGTCGGTGCATAAATACCTCTCCAGCCATCTGGGCGGACAACAGCAGATGGGGGCGCAAATCATCAACAACGATATTGACGTGATGATCTTCCTGCGGGACCCCGTTTCTCCCCAGGACTATGAATCGGAAATCAATTCCATTTTGCACCTTTGTGATATCCATAATATCCCCATTGCCACCAATCTGGCAACGGCGGAGGTACTGCTTCTGGCTCTGGACAGGGGCGATTTGGACTGGAGAAACGTCATACGATAACGAAAGGACGGACATTTATGACAGAAACAAGTATGAACATCACCGCCCTATGGGTGATTGTTATTTATTATCTCCTCATCAACATCATACTGTATGGGGCAATGGTTATTGATAAAAGAAAAGCCATAAAGGAAAAAAAGCGTATCCCCGAAAAAAATCTGTATCTTTTGGCGGTGCTGGGCGGCGGCTTCGGCGGACTTGTGGCTATGGTCACAAAGCACCATAAAAACCGTCATTTGGATTTTATTCTGGTATTTACCATTACGGCAATCCTGCACTGTATTGTTGCCCTATTCCTCATCGGGAAACTGGTGCTTCATGTATAACACAAAAGGGAGAATTCCTAAGACAAGGAATCTCCCTTTTTTTTGCGGCTATTTAATTCGCACCGAACACATGACGCCCGATTCTGGTGGTGATGGGAATGGTCCAAATCCAGCGGCTGGTAGCCGTTTCCGGATTCCAGTAATATATGGCGCCATTGGTGGGGTCCCAGCCGTTGAGGGCGTCCTGCGCCGCCTGCAATGCGGTTTCGGAAGGCGTCAGAAAAAACTGTCGGTCTACCACCGCATCAAACGCACCCCGCTGAAAAATGACATCTGCAATGCTATTGGGGAATTGCTCGCTGGCTACACGGTTCAGCACCACCGCCCCCACGGCAACCTGCCCTTCATAGGGTTCGCCCCGTGCCTCCCCATGGATGATGGACGCCAAGAGGAAAATATCGTCCTCGAGAAAGGCGCCTTCCTGCCCCACAGCACTGGTGCCGGAGCCTATTTCGATACCCAGGGCGTTTAATGTCACTACACCGGCAATGCCATCGGGGGTCAAGCCGTTATCCCGCTGGAAGGCCACAAGGGCATCATAGGTACGAGAGCCGAAAATCCCGTCCACAGAGCCGGTATAATACCCCAGCTCCTGCAATCTTTGCTGGGTATCCCGCACAAGAGAGCCTCTGGAGCCCCATGTGACCAATTCCACTGTGGGCAAAGCCTCGGGCAAAAAAGCCATTTTCTGTATCCCGTATCCCGTCAGGCAAAGGCAGAGAAAAAGCATTCCGCTCCAAGCCGCCCATCTCCATTTTTTTCCCATCTTGGCCACTCCCCGTTTATGTTCTCTCCTGCCACCATTCCACAATTTTGAATTTCATCTTTGGTGTAAAGCCCTCCTGCTCTAAGGCGGAAACCACCAGATATTCCTCCTCGGTGAGGGTATTTTGCAGCCGCAGGTGGCTTTCCTCCGTAGAATAGCCCCATGCAGCGTCCACAAAGCACATCTGGGGATACAGCACGCACCACCAATTCTGCCCTGCGCCTTCGCCAATCTCTACCCGCAGGGCATCATAAACGCCGGCAGGAAATATCAAATCGTCATACCGCTTAAACGGGAACTCCTCCCGCACCAAGGATACCCGCACAGGATAGGCATAGCCCTGCTCCTGTATCTCCGCCAGAGCCGTTTCTACAATGGCCTGCCTTGCATCGGTCAGCTTTGCCAATGTTTCCTCCTTGGAATCACAGCCCTGTAAAAGGGCGCCGTATTCCTCCAATATCCTATCCCGCACCGCCAGCTTCAAGGCCTGATCCTCCTTGCTGTCACTGTTGGCCAGCACATGAAAACGCACCACCTTCGCCGCAATGCCGTTTTGTATCACCTCGGAATAGCCCTTTGTCCACCGGGCGCCAAAGCCTGCACTAAAAGCAAGACCGATCACCACCGCCCCAATCCAGCACCATTTCTCCTGTTTCCAGAGGGTCTGTATGGTTTTCTTCCATTTCCATTGTGTTTTCATCATTCCTCTCCCCTTTTCCATATTCTTCTAGGGATAGGATTGCCATTTTTTTCATTGGATAAACCCGGTTTTTTTCGCCCCAATATCCCTTAATTTGACCTGCGGCTGAATTTCCACAGTCATATTTTCCCAGAGCGTATCCCGTTCCTGCCCCTGCATGAGTCGGGGCGCTTGCCGATAAAGGCGGGGTAAGATACCGAATAAATCTGTCCCTGCCGCTTTCGCTATTCCTATTGTATTTTCGATTTCCTGTTTTATGATGGTTTCAAAGAGATTTTCCAAATTTTCCTCTGCCTCCATACCGCCCTGCAATATCCCCTCCAAGGGCAGTGTCACACGACAGCCGATGCCGTCCGCCCTCTGCACAAAATCATAGTGGACATCGCTTTTTCTGATTTCCACAGGCACTTTCTCTCCTTGATACGTCCCTTCCAAAAGGGCGCCGTCTGCCTCGCCCAATAAAAAGAGATACCCCTGCTCCTGTTTTTCGTCCAGCCCATACATCTGCCCATTGGCAATGCCGATGCCGCCGCCCAGCCGCAGTTTCTCTCCCTCCACCGCAATACGGGGGAGTACGGCAGCACCATTTTGCTCCTGCCATTCCGTCAGGAAGGTATCCAAATCCAAGCTCTTGGTGACTGCCACCTCTTTGGCCGTATTTTTATAAAAATCCCAGAGGAACAGCCCGGTCTGGCTATCCTCCTCCAAAACGGCATTGACGCAATCCGCCGCCTGCCCCTCCGTCGCCAGCAGCATGACCTGCTCCGATACGATTTGGTTATGCTCCAATTCCCCCAGAAAATGGGTCAGCCGCCTTTCCTCCTCTAACACGCCCTTGCCTAAAATCACCGTTTTCAACTGGCCCAAATCCGTCTTACGGGAGCTGCGGCAATCGGCCTGCACCACCGCCTCCGCCAATGTGGCGGCTTCTACGGTATAGGGCTCCCCTTCTTCCTCCTCCATATTGGCCGGGGCAAATGTGAAGTGATAGCCTGCCTCCGCCGTATCCACGCCTATGGTAATGATAAACGCCCTATCCTCCGGGTCTTTTCTATCCCAACAGCCGGTCAAAAGAAAACAGGCGGCACAGACCAAAAACAACAGTCTTCCTTTAGCCATTGGCTCCACCTCCCTTCCGTACACGAGAAAGAAACAACAACAGCAAAGGCAATCCCAACAGATAAAATCCATTGAGCCACGGCGCCATGTTCAAACGAAGGCCATAGGCACCGGAAAAATCCGGCGGCAGGGTACCCCCAATGAACAGCAGTATCAGAATCGCAAAAAGCCAATATTTCCGCTTCCCCTCCGACTGATGACACAGCTGCACCGCCAAAAGAGAGCCGAAAAACAGCGTTCCCGAAAGGAACACCGTCACTGCCGCCATCCAAAACCACAGCAATATCACATCCAAGCGGGTCAAAAACACACCGGTAAAGCTGACCCGTTCCATCATTTGCAATGTGGGCAACAGCTTAGCCGGCAGGGTATCCGCGCCATAAACCGCCAGACAAAGGAATACAATGACCGTCAGCACCAATGTAAACAAAAAACACACCACTGCCACAGGCATAGACCCGTTGCGGGGCTTTTTTAAGCCGGGGAATACGAAATACAAAAACACCAATCCCTGAAATACCACGCTCATTTCCGGCAGGCTTTGTGCCATTCCTTTCAGTTGGGGCAGTGCCAAGGGCATCACCCGCCGATATTCCGAGGAAATGGCAACGGCAATCAGTATCACCACCAGCGGCACAGCCACGAAAAAGAACAGAACCTCCGCCGCCCGTCCCCTACATTCCATGCCCTGAGCCGCCAAAGCACCGCTGACAAGCAAAATCACCAACGAAAGTATCCACATGGGCGTAGAAGGCAGCATCGTACGGGAAACCACCTCCGTAAACAGCCGCAATTCCACCGCACCGTCCAACCACAGCTTTGCCGCCAATCCCAACAGCACCAAATTCCCCACAATGCCGCCCAAAAGACTGCGGCACCATTGCACAACCGTACCATCGGGCATTGTTTTGCCAAGGGTTGTCAGAAGCAGGGAAATTGCCGTAAAAAGACCGCCCAAAATCGCCGCCGCCGGCCAACAGCCGTTTTGGGTGCATAATGCCAGCTCCCCCGGCAAAAACAGCAGTGTTGTACCGAAAAAGTCCAATAGCAGCAAAGCCTGCAACTGCCGCAGGGATATTTTTCTGTTATCTGCAAACATCAATCCTCACCGCCTTTCCTCTGCCGCCCTTTGGGTCGGGCAAAAATGGGTCTGCGTTTCATGAAGGACAGAGGAAAGCGGAAAATGCTATCCTCCCAATCCACATCGTCATTGACGGAGGAGGAACAGAAGGGATAGAGATAGGGTATCCCATAGGAGGTCAGGCTGGACAGATGTGCCAAAAACAACAGCAACGCCGCCCAAACGCCGAACAGCCCAAACACCGCCGCCAGCAAAATCACCAAATATTTACTCAGCCGAAGGGCCGAAACAATGGAAACATTGGGAATGACAAAGCTGCATATGCCCGTCAATGCCGCTATGATAACTACCGCAGGGCTAACCAGACCTGCCTCCACTGCCGCTGAGCCGATGATGATACCGCCTACAATGCCAATGGTAGAACTGACAGGCGAAGGCAGGCGAATCCCCGCCTCCCGCAAAAGCTCAAAGGCCAGCTCCATAATCAGCACCTCCCCTACCACAGAAAAGGGAATATTCTGTCTTGTAGAAGCGATTTTTAATGCCAGTGCCGTCGGCATCAGCTGGGGGTGATACACGGAAAAAGCAATATACAGCCCCGGCAGGGTCATTGTCAGAAATGCCGCACCATAGCGAATCAGACGAATGATGCTCATCATCTCCCAACGCTCATAATAATCCTCCGCCGCCTGAAAAAAAGTGTTTAATGTGGCAGGCAGAAGCAGGGCATAGGGCGTATTATCCACCAGAATGGCAATCCGTCCCTCCAGCAGCGCCGAGGCTGTCTTATCCGGCCGCTCCGTCATTTGCAACTGGGGAAAGGGAGAAAACTGCCGCTTTTCCAATAGCTGCTCCCCATAGCCGCTATCGGGCAGAAAATCAATATCCAGCCTATCCAACTGCCCCTCCACCTGCCGTAATGTTTCCGGCCGCACCAAATCCTCCATATACATCAGGCCGATATCGGTTTTGCTCCGTTTTCCCGCCTGCTTACGCTTTAGTTTTAGGTGGGTATCCCGAATACGGCGGCGGGTCAGTACGATATTTAACGCCATCAGCTCCGTAAAAGCATCCTTGGGCCCTTGTACCACCACCTCCGTTTCCGCTTTATTCACCCCACGGGTAGGGAATGCCTTCGTAGAGGCTTGGAGGGCAAACTCGTCCCCGTCCATCAAAAGCACCGTATCCCCCAGAAGCACCGCATCATAAACCTCTTGGAGGGTAGTGATTTTCGTCAGCTCCCCGATGGAAATGACTTCCTCCATTAAGGCGGTCAAAAGCCCCTCTGTCCCCTGCATTTGACAGCGTGCCATCACATTCGTCATGATAAAATCCTGTATGACGTCCCCGTCTACAATATTATCGGTATAGACCATAAACAGCCGGCCTTCGCCCCCATTGATGCGAAACTCCCGCATGACAATATCCCCGCAGTCCCGGAAGGCTTCTTGTATGGCCGCTGTATTTTTGGTTAAATCCTTTGCAATCTGCATCGCTCCACCACCTGTCTGTTTTCTCTAGTTTGTGCAAAAATGGGAAACTCATGCAGGCATGAAAAAAAGAGCCTCCCGCAAATTCCATTGCAAGAAGCTCTTATGGCTTTATTTTTTTATTGTTTTTGATTGCCGGCAGTATCATTGCCCAGCAAAGCAGGGTGTTCAAAGCTGAAAATCAGCATATCGTGGTTATACATATTCTTACGGAGGGCATTTTCCGCATTCAAAACGCCCAATTCTGCCTGTGCCACATCTATTTTTTTTAAATTGCCGACTTTATAATTGATTTCCGCCGCCCGCAAATCGCCCTTGGCTTTCTTCAAATCCGCTTGTGCAGAAGCATAGACCGTTTCCAACTGCTGTATCTGCAAATAGGCATTGCGAATGGCGAACTCCTTATTCTCCTTCGCCGTTTTCACCGCCCGCTTCGCCTGATCATAGGTCATTTCATTCCGATTATCCTGAGAACCGTCCCAAGATTCCGGCAAATAATTCCTATTGAATTTTGCATTATCAAATGCCAATTCCCGCAATTTGATGCTTGGATCATTTTTGGTTTTTTCCACGATATACTGATCCAAAGTCTGCTTCAATTCATAGGGGGCATAGGCCACATCATAAATATACCGAAACCGCACTTCCGGCTTTTCGCCCATCATGCCGTTCAGCTTCATATATTCCTGCTCCAAGGCATTTTCCAGCAGTGTCACATTATCCTGCGCTTTTTTTGAGGCAATCTCCAACTGGTCTAATTGATACTTGCTCAAAAGCCCCATGCGGTTTTTGACCTGCCCCTGCTGATACAACGCTTTTTGCACCTCGGCATTTTTCTGTGCCAGCTTCAGGCTGTCCAAATTCGTAAAAATGGTGGTGAAATAGGATTTGACTGTGGCCTGCAATGCCAGTTCCGTCAGCTCCTTGGTGTAGGCGTTTTGTTTCATGCCCGAATCCGTCTGATAAGCGGCGCTGGTGATTGTATACCATACGTCGTTGACCCATTTTTGATACTCATAGGTGATTGTATTAAAATAGCCTACACTATCCCACAAATCCTCCTTGGTTTTTTGCAGGAAATCGGCATAATCCTGCAAATCTTTCAAATCCGAACTATGGGTACGGGCTTTTTCCAATGCCTGTTCATAGGTGAGGGTTGGCAGGGGCTGCACCGTGGGTTCTGCGGCAAATACTGCCGTCGGCATAAGGGAAAGGCTCAGCACAAGGGCCAAGCCGCTTTTTATGGAAAAAAAAGGGTTCATGATACTTCCTCCGTTAAATTGATTTTCATTTCAAACTAACTATATCACTTCGCTCTAAAAAAAGCAACGACACAGCCCATATTTTTCTTTGAACGCTTGAAATTAAGCTCCCCCATAAAAAGGAACTGCCCATCAGAGCAGTTCCCTTTCTCTTGCCTTGAGATTTCATTATTTCAGTATATTTTCGCAAAAACGCATAATCGTCGAGGCTGTTTCCGCACGGGTTGCATTCCCTTGGGGAACAATTGTATCGGCAGTACGTCCGGAAACAAGACCCTCTGCGTTTGCCCAGCGTACATTTTCCAATGCCCACGCCGAAATTTCGCCTGCGTCTTTGAAGTTGCTCAAATCGGCACGTTTGGAGGTGTCAATACCCTTAAATGCAGCATATCTCATAAACAGTGCCGCCATTTGTTCACGGGTAATTTTTGCATCGGGCTTAAATGTAGAGTCATCAAAGCCTTTCACAACACCGCTTGATTCTGCCCAAATTACGGCATTTGTGTACCATTTTCCTTGGGCAATATCGCTGAAGGAGGAGCTTCCGCTTACGGCAGGCGAGCCCTCCAGACGGTAAAGAATGGTCGTGAACATCGCTCTGGTCACCGGTACATCAGGTTCAAAGGCATCGTCGCTTGTGCCAAACATAATGCCCTTTCCGGAAACATAGTCAACAGCGCCTTTGTACCATGCATCGGGTTTCACATCCTTGAAGGCAGGTGCGGGATTTTCCTGAGGTTCTGTTTGCGTTGTTTCTCCCTCAGTCTTTTCCTTAAACGAACCGCTCACAGTAACCTTTCCTGCAGGCATTTTGAAGGAATAGGTTCCGTCGGACTCTTTCGTTACCGAAACATTGTTTCCGTCTTTATCCTTAACGGTTACACTATCGGCTTCAAAGCCCTCATCAGGGGTAAGGGTCACTTTAACGGTGCTTCCCGATGCCGCCTTTGCAGGATTTACGGTAATTTTGCCGTTTTCCGCTGTTCCGGCTTCCACTTCATATCTTACGGTGCTTGCACCACCGCCGCCGCTTGAACCGCCGCTTGAGCCTGCTGTATATTCTGCTGTCATAACCGCCATAACCGAATCTTCCATTTTGCCATTTTTCTCTTTGCTTTGGATGATTTCGATTGTGTATTTGCCTGTGGAAGCGTTCTTTCCGAGAGAAACTGCACCGTCTGCACTGATATTAAGTCCTTGGGCAAACACTTGACCGTTACTTGTTTTAATTGTGGCGGAATAGTAATTTGTGGGGCTTGCATCCTTGTTCACCGAAGCAGTTTCAAGGTCTTTTGCCGAAAGATTGGCCAGCTTAATTGTGCTTGCGTTTGTAAAGGACGCTGTGGGATAAGGACTTACAAGAAGATCCGTTCCGATAGTACACGTTGCAAAAGTACCGTTCTCATTTTTGAAGAAGTACTTAATTTGTGTGATTTTCTTGCCCTCCAAATCCTTATACATTTCGTTATTGGGGGTCAACGCTCCATTTTTAATGGTTTCTGTGTGTCCCGTGCAGAATGCCAGCTCCACACCTTTCCAAATATTTTCCAAATGGCGCAGTGCATAAAGCTTTCCATTTTCATCCGTGAGGATTACGCCATAAACTGTACCCTTGGAAAGATTTTCCGTTTGATCGCCGCTTAATTTAATGCCGTAGTCCCCTCTCTTTGTAAGAGCTGTGATTTCGGCTGTTACCTCCGAATAAGCTGCCGCTCTGCCGTTGACAGCCGCAAACTCGTAAGAACCGCTATTCTTTGTCAGCTTTTTGTAAAGGTTGGGCTTAGCCGTCATTTCAAAATAGGAATAATCCCCTGCGGCAAAGAGGGCTTCCTCTGAATCCACCTTTTTGCTGCTGTCAAGGAGGGATTTTTCCGTAAGAACGGGATATGTAACTCCCAGAATATCGGTGCTTGCGTAGGTTTCATCCTCTCCGTCGTGGTATGAGCCTGTAACCTGCTGACCATACGCTTTTTTCGTTGCACTTGTTACGGCGTCAACGCCCTCAATCTTTTCTCCCTTGTAGAAATCCGCATAGGGGATATTCATAAGCACATATCCTGCCTCGGGGATTTCAATTTCAACAGGGAAATCAATCATCGCATTTTTGGTTATATATCTGATGTTTTTAATCGTTTTTCCGCTGAATTCCTTCAATGAACCGCCGATTTCAACTGCTCTCCAAAGGTTTTCGATGTGACGGAGTGCCATTTGGGAGCCATCGGCAAAGGTAAGGATTACGCCGCTTACAACATCACCCTGATTGATTCCCGTTGTTCCCGAAAGAGGAATCTCGATTTCTCCGTGGCTTGTTCCAATTTTAACCTCACCGGTTACGCCTTCAACAGTTGTAACATCTCCGTTTACGGCAGAAAAAGCCTTCTTTCCGTTTGCAACGGTAAGAGTTTTGTATCTTTCGGGAGTTTCCTTAAGCACATAATAGGAATAATGCTCGCTTTCAAAGAGAGCGTCCTTGCCTGTGTAGGTTGTTGTTGAAGTCTGTCCTCTATTGGTTACGGTGATTTCAACGCTTGAATCGTCCGTAATCTCTTTCAGTCCCTCCAAAACAGACATATCCTCGACCAAAACGGGATAAATCACACCTGAAATATCCGTACCCTTAGGGTCAACATGATATGAGCCTCCTGCAAGAGTTCCTGTTCTGGGCTTATTTAATGTCGCACTTGTTACGGCATCAACGCCGCTTACGCCTTCTGCCTCGTAGAAGTCAGCATAGGGAATGTTCATAAGAACAAAGTTTCCGCCTGCCTTTTCACCGAATACAGCAGGTGAATCCTCTTTCACAGTCCAGCTTCTAAGGTCTGAACCGTCATTTTCATAGTAAACAGGGTGAACAAGGTCTAACCCTTTCACAATATCGTTTATTTCCTTAAATTCATCGGAAGTTTTTGCTTTGTTTGCATTAAGAAGGTTCGCAAAATCCTGAGATTTCATCTCTTCGGCGGTTTTACCCTCTGTCATATTCTGTTCCTCTTTGGGAACAACCACGCCGCTGCTGACAGGCTCCTCTTTCTTAACTCCTGCTACGGACTGAACCGCATCGGAATTGAAATAGCAGTTTCTGTCAATGCCGATTCCGGCGAGCCGTCCGTTCATTCCGCCCACATCGGTTGTATCCTTTAAGGAAACCACATCGCCGAAAGCATAGCAGTTGTAGTGAATTCCTCCTGCCTGACCTATAAATCCGCCGATATGAACCTTGTTGGTGTTATTCGCGTTTCCTTGGACATCACCGAGTGCATAGCAGTTCACAATTGTTGTACGGTTATCCATGGCAGCAAAACCGCCGCCGTAGCTGTTTCCTGCATCTGTATCCACGGTAATATTGACATTTGCAAAGGTGTCCTTTATAAGACCTCTCAAAACATTTCCGGAAATTCCGCCGCCCCTTGAGATTTTATCGCTAGAACGGCTTCTAATGCTTCCCGTTACAGAACAATGATCAATCACAAAACCGTTTTGAATGTTTCCGATCAGCCCACCGATATAGTTTGTATAGCGGGAATCTACGTTTATGTCAATTCCCTCCAGATGAATGTTTTTCAGGTTTACATTTCTGTATTCGTCGGAAAGAGGTATGTTTCCGGGAAGTTCCCCTGCCGCAAAGCCGAAAAGTCCGGCCGTATACATCATTCTGGGGTCTTTTGTTGCCTCCTCTGTGGAACCTATTTTAAGCCCTGTAATTTTATAATTTCCGCCGTCATAGTTTCCGCAGAAAGGATATGCGCAGTACTGTTTATCCGCACCCTTGATTTCAGCTCTAATTCCCCAACCTATGGGAAGCCATTCCTTGGCAGAAACATCTATGTCGGCCGCTTGAAGGAAATGCACGTTTTCCCAGCTGTTGTCCTCGCCCATTGCTTCAGCAATGAATCGAAGCTGTTCTTCCGTTTCAACAATATACGGGGATTCCGCCGTTCCGGTTCCCTTTTCAAAAATGCTTGTGTCGGGTTTCCCGTAGCCGGATGTATCTCCGTAAATTGCTTTTTCCTTCGCCTTTTCGAGGGCCTCGTTATAAGCATCGCCGCTTGTCTGTCCGCTTACAGCCTCTTCCTTGGTAACGCTGTTATTACTTACGCTGATTTTTACAACGGTTGTTTTCGCCGCATCTCTGCCGTACCAATCTCCATCCCGCATAACAAGCTCGGAAACGGGTACGTTTTCGCAATCGGGCTGAACATAGGTTATTTCAGATGTGCTGTCCCCGAATGTTACTTCGTTTTTGTCGCTGTCATAGGTCCATGCCTTAAGGGCATCCTTGGAAAGACCGTATTGAGTGATGTCAATGGGATATGTGCTGAATTTAGCATTCAGCTTATCAGCAATTCCCGAATACTCCGCCAAAGCATATCCGTTGATGTCATCTACAAGACCGCCTATGTAAGTATCTCCCTCTTCATTCATGCCTGCGGGAACCTTGGTTCCTATGGATTCAACCACATTCACCTTGTTTCCGTTTATGGTCATGACAGAGTCGGTGTTATAGAAGCAGGAATAGGATTTTCCGATACCTGTCACCCAGCCGGAAACGGCTCCTGCATAAACGCTGTGTTCCTTGGTGGTAAGATCGCCCTTACTGTATGAGCCCACAAGCGGCCCTGCGTTTACTCCCACAAGTCCGCTTATGGAAGCCATACCCTCGTTGCCATTTTCACGATTTCCGCTGCCTGTAACATCTCCAAGACCGTAGCAGTTGGCAATAAGGCCTCTATTGTTTAATGCAACAATTCCGCCGCCCTGCGCAATGTTACTGCCCTTGGTGGTAACATCTATTTCCACATCGGACATGGAGTTGATTACAGCACCCTTATACTGCTGTGCCGCAATGCCGCCTACCCATGTATTTCCCTTATCGACTGTAAGGTGCATTTTTCCGTAAACCTTAACGCCGTCAATAATTGCACCCTTGTTTGAGTTTCTATCACCGGCCATATACCCGGCAACGCCGCTCATATAAACGCTTATCGGGCAGGTCAGGTCAAAGTCCACATTGGAAAGGGTAAGGTTTTTCACCACTGCACCCACATCCAATATGCTGAAAAGGCCTACATATTGTTTCTTTCCATCAACGGCACCGGACATCTTAAGTCCGGAAATTTCATATCCTTTACCATCGAATGTGCCTGCAAACGCATATTCACTGTCTCCGATGGGCGTCCACTCATTTTCCATTTGAATATCAGCACCGAGCGCTATGAATTTTCCGCTATAATCCGCACCCTCGGTCTGAGATTTCCCAAATGCACGAAGCTGCGCTTCGTTCATTATGATGTAGGGATCGGATTCTGTTCCGCTTCCCGATGCAAAAATGGAAGCATCGGGCTCGGTGTTTACCCATGTGTCACCGGAAGGAAGCGCCTTTCCTTCCTCAAAAACCCACTCCCTAAGGCTTAAGCCCTCGATTCCGAAAGCCTCCATCAGCTTGCTTACGGGCAGAAGGTTTTTGTTCATCCTCTCCGCAAAGGCCTCAGATTCCATTTCACTGCGTTCGAGAGCCTTAACATTTTCCGATGTCGCAAAAACAGTGTCGTGGTTAATAGTTCCGACTCCTGTGGGAACAAGGTCTGTGGAATCGGAATTTATGGTTAAAGTGATATCGTCGGCATAATAGCCGTAGTCACGCAATGCACCTGTTTCGGGATAAACATAGTCGTTTCCGGATCTTGTCATGCCCGATGTGGTAATTTGACCGTACAATGCGCCTACCCATTTATGCTTGCTTCCATCGTTACCCACAGAAGAATTGCCCAAAGCCGCCGTATTCCACTGCTTTCCGGCAAACATTGCGGAAATTCCGCCCGCCATTCCGCCGAAATTGGTACTTACGGGAGATTTGCCCGAGTTATCTCCGAATGTAATGCAGTTGATAATTTTTGCATTGTTTCCCGAGTTTCCGATTATGCCTCCCGCATATGCGGATTGATTTCCTCCTCTGGATTCTGCATCTATATCCATATCCGTCCAGCAGTTAATAAATACAGAGGAAATATTTCCTCTTCCCACAAGTCCGCCGCCAAATATCAACTTTGCTCCGTCTGTGGAAACTTTTACAGAGCCTTGGGCAGAGCATGTGTCTATTAAGGTTGCCACAGCACTGTCCGCATTGGTCCCCTTTACGGTATCGCCTGAAATTGCACCGGCACGAAGCACGGCATCGGAGGCACTTACAACAATATCCACACCTGTCAGGTTCAGATTTTTCACAACCGCCTCATTGTTCAAGGCGGAAAACAGTCCCAAATTGCTCTCATCGGTATAGGAACTGTCCTTTATTGTAAGTCCGCTTATGGTGTAACCACGGCCATCAAAGGTTCCGTTAAATATGGTTTTCGTGGTTTCCTCCGCCTTGCCCTCCGTACCAATGGGGTTCCAGTTTTCCTCGCTATCAAGGGTAATGTCATCTCCGAGAGCGACAAACTCCCCATCGTAGCTTTCCCCCTCATCCACAGCTTCCGCAAAAGCTTTCAGCTGTTCGGCTGTCTGAATGATGTAGGGATTTTCTTCCGAACCGTCGCCGGATTCAAAAATCCCCGAATCAACAGCTTTGGAAAGAGCGTCTTTTACCGCCGCCTTAATGCCATTGGAGCTTCTTGTCGCCCCGGTTACAGCATCCACATCGGGAGAATTTTCCCGAATAATGTCCGCGAATATTTCTTTGGCCGTATTCCAAAAGTTTGCTGTTTCACTGTGTTCTATTTCTGTTATTTCGGAAATTTTACCTTCCGTTATTGTGACGGAAAGAGTAATCTTCCCTTTGTAGCCTTCGCCGGTTCCCTCGTAAGTTCCGTCCTGATAGACCACGGTGCTTGCTGCACTCACCGTTAGAGGCGCAAACGTAGGCAGAAGAGAAAGCATCATGACAAAAGCCATAAAAACTGCAACTGCCTTGTTTTTGGTTCTTAGCATTTTTTATTCCTCCTTTGTAATAATATATAAAAGTTATCCATAGCTAACAATATGGGCAAATTTAAGCTGTTTTATGAAAAAACAGCTCGTTAGTCTAGGCTAACTTTAATTATGCACCTCTCCCTTATTTTGTCAAGTACTAAGCAAACATTTTTTTGCTCCCATCAGCCGGAAAAAACTCTTTTTCGATTTCGTTTTCATGAAAGACGCCGCTTTTCGCGGAAAATTTCTGCAAATACATAAAAAAAGAACCGAGGCTTTCGCCTCGGCTCTCATGACTTCTATTTTTCGCTTTCTGTCAAGCAACAATTATTTCTGGCTGCCGTTCAGAGTAGCTGTTCTTGTAGAAGCATCCCATGTGATGTCTGTTACACCCAATGCTGTAGCCAGGTCTCTCATAGGCAGGAACGCTCTGGAGTTCACGATTTCAACTGCGGAAGATGCAGGAAGAACGGAACCGTTTACGTTAACAACCTTCTGACCTGCTGTCATTGTGATGATTCTCTGACCGTACAGGATTGTAACTGTCTTTGTAGGACCATTCCACAGTACATTCTGAGTGTTGATACCCAGTGCAACTGCAACTGCTCTTACGGGCAGCATTGTGTAGCCAGCTGCGTTGATGTATGCGGGTGTGTCGATTTCAATCTTGTTTTCGCCGGAGATTACATAGCTTTCACCAACGGGTACTACTACCTTTGTTGTGAAGGAAGCGTCATCCTGTTCTCTACCAGCTGTGATAACGTTTACAAATGCTTCTTTTACTGTTTCAACTGTATCGCCATCGAATTTACTTACATGTTTGATAATGCCTTCGCCGGTTTCTTTCTTGTCGTCATAGTCAGGAGCGAACAGGTCCTGAACTTTGTAAGCTTTCAACAGAGTGGTATCCAGCAACAGGCTGTAAGGACCTGCGGGGATGTTTCTGCCCATGTACAGAGCCATATCTTTGATTGTTACTGTTGCAGGGTCCTCATCGGATGCTGCTGTAACCTTGAATTTCAGGTTGCCATCTTTGGTTTCGGATTTGATTTCCATGCCGGATTCTGCATCTACTACGAATGTAGCATCGCCATCAAAGTCGATATTTCTTTCCAGATGGAAGATGAATTCTGCTCCATCTTTCTTGCTCCACAGACCAGCAGCAGCCTCTGTAACTTCGATAGCTGTGGGGATTGCTGTGTATCTGTAGTCGATTCTCAGGTCGTTCTGTGCAGCCTTTACTGTGTAAGGTTTTACGAACTTAGCGATTGTTACTTTCTGTGTTTCCAGAGCGTCGCCCTTCAGTGTCAGTTCAACATCGCCTTCAAAATCAGGGTCAGCAACCAGTTGCAGTTTGAATGTGATCTTGCCTGCTTTGCCGCCTTCTGTGTCTGTCAGAATCTTCTTAGCGAAATCGAAGAATACATGATCGCCCTTCTGGTAAGCATCTGCAAAATTTCCTGCTTCCAGACCCAGTTGTTCACAGCTTACATCTGTTACATCTGTTACATAAACGCCTTCGGGCAGTTCCAGAGAGAATGCCTTCTTCACGTTCCATGCGCCTGCAAATGTTTCTTTCAGTGTTACTTCCAGAGACAGGTGATCGGAATCATCTGTGATACCTGTGTTCTGTACGTCAACGCCGCTGTAAATTACAGGTACATCTTCGTCTTCATCAACAGACATAACTACTTTCATGTCGATAACTTTAGCAACTTCAACAGTAGCTGTTGCTGCGAAAGTACCGGTAATCTCTTTGTCTTTGAGTGCTTTTACAGTCAGTGTTGCAACTGCGTCAACCTTAGCGGAATCAGCAATGATTTCCATATCAGCAGCGTCGATTACGATTTCATCAGTCTCAGCTGTGATTACGATTGTTGCTACGTTGCCATCCTTGTCATCTACGTCATAGCCCTCGCCGCCTTTAACTGTTCCGAATTCAAAGCCTTTGGACAGTTTCAGTTCAAACGTCTGACCTACTACGAATTTACCAACTTTGGATTTGATCTTCAGATCTTTTTCCAGTGTTGTGGATTCTTCGGGAGCAACTTCAGCCAGTTTCTTTACTGTAGCTGTGATGCCTTTGTCCAGAATTGTAGCATAAACCAGGTTTTCATAGCCGCCGATGAAGCCGATATCATCGGAATCAACGGATACTGTAGCCTTTGTGCCTGCAGAAGTTTTTGTCAATTCGCTTGCCAGATTGAGAACGATCTTGTCGCCCTTTGCAAACTTACCGGTGAATTTGGCAGTAACTTCGTTTTTGTCATCTTTTGTTACGACAACACTAACATCATCGCGTTCTACGCCGTCTTCATTGACAACTATTACTGTCGCATTTCCGAATTCTGCGTTATCCAGTGTAAATGTTACACTTGCAGTGGGTTCTGCTCCACCCATCTCCTTGTACTGTGCTGAATCGATTGTCAGCTGCAATTCGGGACCACTTACGGCGTCTTCGCCTTTTTGGAGTTCCGCAGCCTTAATCACTTTAGCCTTAGCCATTACGTCACTATCCTCAGCTGCAAATGCTGTTGCAGGAACCAAGGATGCAACCATAGCGGCAGCCATCACGAAAGAAATTAATTTCTTCATGGGTTCATTCCTCCTTTTGAATGTTTGAATTTTTGTTTTTTTGTTGTTTCGTTTTATAATTATACAACGAAGTGCATTTCGTTTGCGCCGTTCGCTTCCATTCTTCCGTCCCTTCCCAAGAGCCGCTCTTCCGTTTCCTTGGCTTCCCCCACACCCATTCAGGAGTTCCGCCGCCGTCCCATCCGGTTGGCTTTTGTTCCGTTTCGGAAAAACTTCGGTTTCCTTTGCAAATTTACTTTGCAGGTTCATTCTATCAACGCTTTTTCATTTTGGCAATAGGATTTCCCAAACTGTAACACAACTGTAATTTTATAGAAATATTACGGAGAAATATTACAAGACCCTTTTTGCCCGCGGATTGACACTATCTGCAACTTTTTCCCTTTTATAGTGGACTTATCCACAAAACAACCGGAAAGGAGAGAAAGGATATGGCAACATTTACAGAACACTACAATTTAATGAAACCGGGAGAGGAGGATTACTATGATGTGCTGGATTTCAACGAAAACATGGATACCATCGACGGTATGATGGCGCAGATGGAAACGGCTGCGGAAGGCATCAGCGAAAAAATCGGTACGCCTGTGGGCAGCGAAACGGTGTTTTCCCTTTTGCACGAAAAAAAGGAGGATTCGTTATATTACGTTCCTTCCGTAGCGGTGCAGAAAAATTATCATGACGTTGTGGTTTGGGACAATGCCGAATACGATACGGAGGGGATTTTCAAAATTGCCGATTTCACCGCAAAGCATGACGGAACGGTGCGGATATACATGAAAACTACCGCCTATGGCCGTTTGAATAAATGTATATACTTTTCCATTTACAATATGGCAGCCGCAGAAATCGCTTTGGCGCCCGACTGCAGTATTGTGGAAAATGCAACGGAAAACAGGGCAAAGCCCGCGCCTATTTATAAGGAGCTTATCAAGCCTTTCGACTCATCCGCCGCCGACAATACAGCGGATACGGAATTTTGCCTGCATCTGCCCGTGGAAAAAGGCAAGGCTTATATCTTTATCATTGATTATTCTTCAACCAGAATTCTGAAAATAAACGATTTTCAGATTTCCTATGACGAAGTGCAGGATTTAACTTAATTTGGAAAAGGAGGAACCCAGATATGCTTGTGAATTTTAACAAAGAAAGACGTGTGCTTTGGTACAACCCGTACCTGAGCAGGGAAATGGCAGAAAAATGTTTGGCGGAAAATACGGTTTGGATAGACAGCAGCGTGCCTGCCCCCAAGGAAATAGAGGGTATGCGCCCCTATCTGATGCTGACGGAGGATATGAAGCTGGATTATGGCTATGAACCCGCTCCTCAGCCGGAATATACCGAAATACAGACCATTATGCAGGCCATTTCCGATTTGGAGCTATTGATTTTGGAAGGAGGAATGGGAAATGTTTGAAATCCTGAAGAAAAAATATGAAAAGGGCTATATACGAAAAGACCAGCTGATGCGTTACGTCCGCATCGGCCTCATCACCGAGGAAGAAATGGAACAGATTTGCAGATAAAAGCAAACACGACTTTTCGAGGGAAAACTCCCTCAGAAAAGCCGTGTTTTTTTATTCCGTATCCCCTCCCACCTGCCGCAGGGATTGATTGAACACCGCCCCAATCAGCAGAGAGGTCATGCTCCAGTTCAGCCAGACCAAAAAGGCGATAATCGCCCCGATGGAGCCGTAAATCACGGAATATTTGCCCATATTGTCCACATAATAGGAAAAACCCGCAGAAATCGCCAGCCATGCCACAGTGGAAAGCACTGCCCCCGGCAGGATATACCGCCATGCCGGCGGGCGATTGGGCGAAAAATAATAGACCGCACTCACCAACGCCAATAATGCCACTGTCATAGGCAAAAAACGTATTTTCGTCCAAAAACGGATAAAGCTTTGCTGTATGGGTATGAAATTGCTGATAAAATCCAGCATACGCTCCCCAATCAGCATAAGTACAACCATAAAGGGCACCAAAACCAGCAAAAACAACGCCAGCCCGATAATACGCTTCGTATGCCCCTTTGGCTTTTCCTCCCCATAAATCCGACTGACCTCATCGGTCATGCTTTTTACCGCCCGCAGGGGAAACCAAAGGGTAAATGCCAGCCCGAAGGTCAGCAATGTGCCGCTGCTGGTGGCTGTCATATGGGCGATGGTTAAATTCAGCAGGGTAATGACGTCCTCCGGCAAAAAGCCTGCCGCCTCCCCTTCCAGAGAAATCATGGGCAGATGTAAAAAGCCCAAAAGAGAAATTACCGTAATCAGGAAGGGGAAAATGGCAAATATCAGATAATAGGTCAGTGTCGCCGCCCGCTTGCCGATATCGTTGGAAAGATAGCCTTTTACTGTCAACCCTGCAACCAACCCGCATTTTTTTAATCGTTCCATTGCATCAACCTTCCTTTTTCTTCTGGGCGTGATACGCCGCTTTCAGCATCATGGTTTCCCAAAGGAATTTTTCACCGATATACGCCGCCTTCATGGTCAAGCCCGGTATCAAAACCGCCTTTCCTCGGAACATTCCCTTTATGCCGTATTGGGCGATACTGCGGGAGGTGGCGCCACGCAGGGAAAAACGGACATTGGCCCGCTCGTTAAAGCCCGTTTCCACAGGGCCCGGGCAAAGGGCGGATATATGCACATGGCTTCCCTCTCGCCGCAATTCTTCATAAATAGCCTCCGTCAGGCGAAGGACATAATTTTTTGTGGCGTAATAGGTGGACATCAGCGGCCCTGCCAAAAAGCCCGCCGAGGACGACATATTTAAGATATACCCCCTATCCCGCCTGCGAAAATCCGCCAGAAACAGCTTTGTCAAAATATGCACGGCACGAACATTCAAATCCAGCATATTCAGCTCCGTTTCCAAAGGCACTTCGGAAAAAGGGCCAAATGCCCCATAGCCTGCATTATTGATGAGAATATCAATATTCTCCCCCTTTACCTGCTCATAAAGGGCATAGCAATCCTCCTCTTTGGATAAATCTACGGTGATTATCTTCACGGGAACAGGCAGGCGGCGTTTCACCTGCTCCATTTTTTTCGTATTCCGACTGGCAAGAATCAGGCTGCAACCCATACGGGCCAATACCACTGCCATATCCCGCCCGATGCCGCTTGAGGCACCTGTAATGAGCGCTTTCATAAGAAAATCCTCCTTTTGGCTCTTTTCTTCTCTTACTATCATAACCATAAATTCACCAAAGTGCATCTAAAATCTGTGGATTTCAAAAAAAAGTGCAAAAAAACTCTCCCGTAATTTTTGTTCTTTTGCATCTGTTTCCAGTGCCAAAACAGCAGTATTTCCCGCCAAACTGCCTTTTTTTCAACTCTGCCCTTGGGGGAGAGTTTTGTATATTTCGCCGAAAAAAATTTGAAAAAAAATAAAAATACCTATTGACCCTCCTTTTACGGCACCAAATATACTCAAGACAAAGCTAAGGAAAACACCTTGGCAAAGCAAAAAACAACTATCAAACCCATTTATCAAAAAGGAGGAATTGCTATGGTAGGCAAAAAGGTAGTACATCATCTGATGATGAGCGAAAAGGACGGACATTATGTAGGCGGCTTGGTCAACGGTGCCAGAATCGTAAACCAGTGGGGCGATGTAGGAACAGAACTGATGGTATATGTGGACGGCGATATCAGCCTGTTCTTGGGATACGAAAACATCGAATTTACCGCTCCCGTTTATGTAGGCGATTTTATGGAATACCACGGCTGGATTGAAAAAGTAGGCAACCAGTCCTACACCTGCAAATTTGAAGCATGGAAGGTTGCAACCATGCTGGACAGAACCGATGCAGACATGACAGGCATCGAACACACCGCTGCAACAGCCTGCGAACCTCCCGTTCTGTGCGGCAGAGCAACAGGCAGCCTGTTTATTGCAAAGAAAGACCAGAGAGGCCCTCAGGAATCTTCTTTCAAAGACAGAAAACATCCCGGTGAATAAAAAACTTTAGGAGCGGTGGCACCGCTCCTTTTTTTCTAATATTTTTTTCTAATAAAGGAGGCATCTTTATGAAACGACCCTTGGAGGGCATTCGTGTCCTTGATTTGACGCAGGCGTACAGCGGTCCTTTTTGCACCATGAATCTGGCGGATCACGGCGCAGAGGTCATTAAAATCGAAACACCCGGAAAGGGCGACCAGACAAGAGGCTGGGGGCCTATGGAAAACGATTACAGCGGATACTACGCCTATATCAACCGCAACAAAAAGGGCATCACCCTAAACCTGAAAACAGACGAGGGAAAAGAGATTTTTACGGAATTATTGAAAACGGCAGATGTGGTCTGTGAAAATTATAAGGTGGGCGTGTTGGAGCGGCTGGGCTTTTCCTATGATGTGATGAAACGCATCAATCCCCGTATCATCTACGGCTCCATCAGCGGTTTCGGCTTGACGGGAGATTTGGCACCCCGTCCTGCCTATGACATCGTGGCACAGGCCATGAGCGGTATGATGAGCGTCACCGGCTTTGCCGATGGCCCGCCTTGCAAAATCGGCCCCTCCATTGGGGATAACTACACCGGTGCTTATCTTTGCATGGGCATTTTAATGGCATTATACGAGCGGGAAAAAACCGGTGTGGGCAGACGCATCGACGTTGCCATGATGGATACCCTTTTCTCCGTTATGGAAAATTTCGTTGTGGAATACACCATCGCCGGAAAAACGCCCCATCGGGCAGGCAACCAAGACCCCTCCATCGCCCCCTTCGATTCCTTCCACGCCAAGGACGGGGATTTTGTCATGGGCTGCGGCACGGATAAAATGTTTGCCGCTCTCTGCGATGCCATGGGAAAAGGAGAATTATCGGCAGACCCCAGATTTGATACCAATTTGCACCGCTGTGACAACTATGCAGAATTAAAACCCCTGATTGAGGCGTGGACGGCGACAAAAACCGTAAAGGAACTGGAGGAAATCATCTCCGGTATGCAGATTCCCTTCGGCGAAATTTTGAATATTCCCCAAGCGGCGGAGCATGCACAAACCAAGGAACGAAATATGCTTTGGGAGGTTTTCCAGCCCGGTATGGAACGCCACATTCGTATCCCCGGCACACCCATTAAAATCCACGGCGAAACAGATGCCCCGCAAAAGGCGGCGCCCCTTTTGGGCGAGGATACCGCCGCCATACTTTCTGCTTTGGGGTATGATGCCGCCGCCATTTCCGACTTTAGGGCAGCAGGCGTAATTTGACGGGTTTTTTCGGGCGTATGATCTGCTCAAGCCCTTCTCCCGAGTTGCAACACAAGGACGGCTGTGGTATGATATGCACAGCAGCCATCACACCAAAAAAGGAGGTGTCCTATGCTCCGGAACAAAAAAATATATCCCATTGGAAAAGTATCGTCCCTTTGCAACGTTTCCGTAAAAACACTGCGGTATTATGACGAAATCGGCCTGCTGGTGCCCGATTGCCGCAAGGACGACAGCAATTACCGTTATTATACCCATGAACAAATACTGACTTTATTCATCATTCGTAAATTGCGGCATCTGGGTGTTCCATTGAAGGAAATCAAAACCATTATCTGCCAAAAGGACGCCCAAAGCATGGAGCATTGTATCCGCCAACGGCTGGAGGAGATTAGTCACGCCATGGAAGCCCTCAACGACCAATACGCCGAAGGGCAACTGCTTTTGGAACGCTTGGAAAAGGGGCAAAATCTGCTGGAAGCAGAACAGCCCGGCTGGACGACAGAAGGGATTCGGGTGGAGGATATTCCCATCTCCCCGGTGCTGTTTACCCGCCGTATCAAAAAAAATTACAAAAACAGTGATGTTTCCGTGGACAGATGGTTCGAGCTGTTTGAAATGGTCGCCCGATTGAAACGAAAGGCGGTTGGGTCCGTTATTCTGACCTACCATAACCCGCCTCTGGAACAGTTTTATCAGAATGACTGCGATTTGGAAATCAGTATTCCGGTCAATGAACTTTCGGATTCGCCCGCGGCTAAGAACTTCGGCGGCTTCCCCGCTGTGACGGCACTGCATATCGGCAAAAATGAGGACATCATTCAAACCCATATCAAAGCAATCAAATGGCTCAATCAACAGGGATATACCATCACAGGGCCTATTTCCGAGGAATATATCATCTCTCCCATAGATACCACAAGGGAACAGGACCATATCACCAAAGTCATCATTCCCATTGAAAAACCGAAAAAATAAGCAACAAAGCAAAACCCCCGCTGCAGGATCTCATTTTTCTCCTGCATCAGGGGTTTTTTCTCTGCGGCTCATTGGCTCCATGCAAAAACAGCGGAATTTCATATTATCTGCCCCGTTGTTCCAACTCCAACAGCCATTTTTTCTTCTCCGTACCGCCGCCATAGCCCGTCAGGCTGCCGTCCTTACCGATGACCCGATGGCAGGGAATCAAAATAGAAATGGGATTTTGATTGTTCGCCATACCCACGGCACGGCTTGCCTTGGGATTGCCCACAATGGCGGCAATTTCCCCGTAGCTTCTGGTTTGTCCATAGGGGATTTCCCGCAGTGCCGCCCAGACCTTTTGCTGAAACGCTGTTCCCTTGGGGGCAAGGGGCAGGTCAAAGGTCTGCCTTGTGCCTGCGAAATATTCCTCCAGCTCCTGTTTACAGCAAGCCGACAAAACTGTGGGCAATTCCAGCACCACCGCCCCCTCCGGCAGCTTTTCGCCGAAAATCAGCCGGGTCACTGCCCCGCCCTCCATGCCAATGGCAATTTTACCCAAAGGGGTCAAACTATCGTAACAAAAAAATGCCTCCATACTTACTTCTCCTTTCTCATACGCCGCAAAAGGGCAATCTCTCTTGCATAGCCCTCCGCTTCGTTGGGGGTTTCCAGATAAAAGGGCAGATGCCGCAGTTTCGGGTGGTTGATGACACCTTCTATGCCCGTCAGTCCCAATGTGCCTTCGCCGATTTTTTCATGCCTATCCTTATGGCTGCCCATGGGGTTTTTGCTATCATTCAGATGTATGGCTTTCAGCCGCTCCAAGCCGATGATACGGTCAAATTCCTGCAAAACACCCTCCAAATCCCCCAAAATATCATAGCCGCCGTCAAATACATGGCAGGTATCCAGACAAATGCCCAATCGCTCCTGCTGTTCCGTTTTATCCATAATGGCACGCAGCTGTTCAAAATTCCGCCCTATCTCGCTGCCTTTGCCCGCCATGGTTTCCAGCAGAACAGGGGTTTTGCCCCCGTCAGAAAGAATATGGTTCAGCGTATCGGCAATCAGGGCAATGCCGACTTCTTCCCCTTGCTTCACATGGCTGCCCGGGTGGAAATTAAACATGACATCGGGCAAAAGCTCCAGCCGTGCCAAATCTTCCTTCATGGTATTTCGGGCAAACTCCCGCAAATCCTCTCTTGCGGCACAGGGATTCAGGGTATACGGCCCATGGGCCAATAACGTACCGAATTTCTTTTCTGCCGCAAAGGCGATAAAGGCCTCTATATCCGTCATATCCAATGCCTTCACAGAGCCGCCTCTGGGGTTTCTGGTAAAAAATTGGAATACATTGGCTCCAAGGCGTTCCGCCTCCTGCCCCATGGCAAGATAGCCCTTTGCCGCCGATAAATGACACCCAATCCAAAACATGGTCTTCCTCCGTTCAATATCATAAACAATATTGGTAAATTCCGTCATGGGATTTTCCCCCGCAGGCGTTTCAGGTTTATGGCAATCATTTCTTTCGGGTTCCGAAACGCCCTGCTTTCTATCCCTATTTTACTCGAAACAATCCCCTTGTGGCAAGCAAAACTGCCTCTTGCACATCACCCGTCCCCGCCGTATAATGAACAGGTCAAAATCAAGAATAGTTCAGAAACGGAATTTATCATGAAAGAACAGCTTATCACGTTTTTCAAAAAAGAAACCATACTCTGCACGGCGGGAATTTTGGCAGGCATCTCTGCCTTCTTCATACCGCCGGACAGGACCTATCTCCAATACTGCGACCTACGGGTACTGGTGTTATTATTCTGCCTGATGGCGGTCATGAGCGGCTTTCAACAGCTGGGGCTTTTCAACAGCCTTGCGGCCGCTCTATTGAAAAAAGCCCGTAACCAGCGGCAATTAACCACAATTTTAATCATGCTCTGCTTTTTCTCCGCTATGCTGGTGACAAACGATGTGGCACTGATTACATTCGTCCCCTTTACACTTTTGCTGTTGGAGCGGGCAGGGCTCAAGGAATGGTGTGCGCCCATTCTTGTGCTGCAAACCATCGCCGCCAATCTGGGCAGTATGCTGACGCCGGTGGGCAACCCCCAAAACCTTTATATTTATACGGTTTCCGCCATGACAGCAGGGGATTTTTTCGCCGCTACATTCCCCCTGACACTGCTTTCCTTCCTATTGCTTTGTCTGTTTTGTATGAAACAGCCGACTGCACCCTTGCCCCTACAAAGAAAACAGGAACACAACAAGTATTCTGCAAAAGAAAAACAGCTTCTCGCCGCCTTAGGGGTGCTGTTCCTCCTTTGCCTACTGGCAGTATTCCGCATTTTGCCCTATCTTTTGGTATTCGCTCTCGTATTGGGGTGGTTCTTGCTGTTTCAGCCAAGGGTACTGCGGAAGGTGGATTACAACCTACTGCTGACCTTTGTCTGTTTCTTCCTGCTCATCGGCAATCTGGGGCGCATCCCCATTGTGCGGGAGGCATTACAGCACACTTTGCAGGGAAAAGAGGTTTTTGTGGCATTTTTCGCCAGCCAAATCATCAGCAACGTCCCTGCCGCCGTACTGCTTTCCGAATTTACGGACAGATACGACTGTCTGTTGGCAGGGGTCAATATCGGCGGCTTAGGCACGTTGATTGCCTCCATGGCAAGCCTCATTTCCTATAAATATTTCGCCCAATCACAGCCCGGGCAATCTACCCGCTATATCGCCCTTTTCACCAAGCTGAATCTGCTTTTCGCCGTGGTGCTTTTGGCGGCAAATGCACTGCTGATGCTCTTGTGATACAAAAACAGCCCCAAGCAAATCGGCTTGAGGCTGTTTTCATTTATCGTTATTTTGCAGGGAGTTCCTTTCCTGCATAAATCTTACGAATGATGAATACTGTCGCAATCATAGATACAATAGCGATAGGCAGGTTAATCACCCAATTCTGAATGAGTGCCGCCAGAATATAATTCACTGCGGATACCGCCGCTACCGTCAGTGCATAAGGCAGCTGGGTAGAAACGTGGTTGATATGGTCACACTGGGCGCCGGTAGAGGCCATAATCGTTGTATCGGAAATGGGGGAGCAATGGTCGCCGCAAACTGCGCCTGCCAATGTTGCCGCCACGGTAATGGTCAAAATTTCGCTGCCGGGGTCCAGTATCGGCACTACGATGGGCAGCAAAATCCCGAAGGTGCCCCAAGAAGTACCCGTTGCAAAGGCAAGGAAAATGGCAATACAAAATACAATCACCGGCAGGAATATTTCCAGCATACCCTTACTGCTGTCCAGCAGACCCGCCACAAATTCGTCCGCACCCAACAGACCTGTCACGCCGCTCAGCGTCCATGCAAAGGTCAAAATCAGGATTGCCGGCACCATAGCCTTAAAGCCCTCGGGGAAGCAGCTCATGAAATCCTGAAAACTCAGCACACGGCGAGGGATATACAGCAGGAACGTAATCATCAACGCCGCCGCAGAGCCCAACAACAGGCCAACGGAAGCATCGCAGTTGGCAAAGGCATCAATAAAGCTTTCGCCTTCAAAGAAACCGCCGGTATAAATCATACCGATGACACAGGAAACAATCAGCACGATAACAGGCAGAACCAGGTCGATGACCTTACCGTTACCTGTCACAACAGCTTCGGAAACCCCCGCATAGGGTCTTGCATCTGTGGTGTATAAATCATTATTGAGCTGTGCATTTCTTTCATGCTTCAGCATAGGGCCAAAGTCTGTGTTCGTCATGGTCAATGCCAGCATCGTGATAATCGTCAGCAGGGCATAAAAATTATAGGGAATGGCACGGATAAACAAATCCAGACCGTTTACCCCCTCTACCACACCGGCTACTGCCGCCGCCCAAGAGGAAATGGGTGCAATGATACATACCGGTGCCGCCGTTGCGTCAATGATATACGCCAGCTTTGCTCTGGAAACCTTATGGGTATCCGTCACGGGACGCATGACACTGCCTACGGTCAGGCAGTTGAAATAATCGTCTACAAAAATCAATACGCCCAGCGCAAATGTGGACAGCAACGCACCCCGTCTTGTTTTGATGGCATTTGTCGCCCATTTGCCATACGCCGCAGAGCCGCCCGCCTTATTCATCAGGGCAACAATGATGCCCAGAATAACGAGGAAAATCAAAATACCTACATTCCATTCATCGGACAGCTTTGCCAGCATACCGCCATCGGTCGCACTGGTGAAAATGGTCAAATATGCCTCTTTGATATTGAAATTGGCATAGAACAGACCGCCTACCACAATACCGACAAACAGAGAGGAATATACCTCCTTCGTCAACAGTGCCAATATAATGGCCACCAGCGGCGGCACCAAAGACCATGCCGTTGCATACATTTTAC
Organism: Anaerotignum sp.; assembly: GCA_017523325.1. Taxonomy (GTDB): domain Bacteria; phylum Bacillota; class Clostridia; order Lachnospirales; family Anaerotignaceae; genus Anaerotignum_A. The sequence continues at coordinate 65,775 of JAFWWO010000064.1, forward strand.
TGCCTTCTGCCGCTGTTTCCGCATCGCCTGCAAAAACCGTCATGGACATAGCCGCGGCAACCAATACGCACACAAAAATTGTGCCGAGCCATGCATTTCTTGTTTTGGTTCTCATAACCCTTCTCCTTTCAAGCATACCGTGGGTTCGCTATCCGCCCTCGAAAAAAAACAAAAACCGTGCGCAGGGCACGGCAACACAATCTTTTTTTGATTGTTCCAAGTTTCCGATAGCGCTCCACATCTGTGACAGTACATTACATATTTTGCAATGTCCCAGCCGTTTCCCCCTATGGGCAGGAAAAACAGCTTCGGCAATCCCGCCTTTCTCCCCCCTGCCGCCCCGGCAAAAAAACGAGGAGATACTCATCGGCACTGCACCTCTATCTTTTTTAATGATTCTGCTACATTCATACCATATCCCCAAGGCTGCTGTCAAGCCTTTCCGCAAAAAAACCGCGGATTTCCTGCTTTTTTCGGCTATTTTACGGAAAACGGTCTTTTTATGGATACAGTCCCGGTTTTTCAGCAAAAAAACTGTTTTGCTTGCCCCTTTTGCCCCGATTTGCTATACTGAACCATACATAAGGAGGGAATATCATGTTCAGAGATTTGGCAAGAATCAAACAAAAGCTATCCCCTGAGGAATGTATCGAAATTTTGAAGCAGGAGCCACGGGGCGTATTATCCCTATTGGGCGATGAAGGCTACCCCTACGGAATGCCCATGAACCATTGGTACTGCCCGGAGGACGGCAAGCTCTATTTCCACGGCGGCAAAAAAGGCCATAAAATCGATGCGTTAAAAAAGCACGACAAGGCCTCCTTTTGCATCTATGACCAAGGCTTCCGTCGGGAGGGCGAATGGGCGTTGAATATCAAAAGCGTGATTGTATTCGGGCGTATCCGCTTGATTGAGGACAAAGAACGCATCATCGACATCAGCCGCCGATTGAGCCTGAAATATACCGCCGATAGGGCATATATCGAGGAGGAAATCCGCAAGGCGGCAGACCACACCCTCTGCTTCGCCCTGACGCCGGAGCATATGACGGGAAAGCTGGTCAACGAATCCTAAGGGAGAGAAAATACCCAAAACCGCCCCAACCGTTTTTTTCCAAAACCTCTTGTCGGCTGCCCGTTCATGTGATACAATTAGATTGTATGATTGTATGTCTTTTTGCATGGACACAAGAGAATGGAGAGAGGAAGAAATATCATGAAACCCCTTGACAAACCCTTGAAAATGTGCATAATCGGAACGAAC
>JAFWWO010000065.1 GCA_017523325.1 Anaerotignum sp.
AATGTCTACCCGCACGGCTCATTGCTTTCGTGAATATGATACCATATCTGCCATATTCTGGCAAGAAATCCCCCTCTGCCTTCCCCCACCTTTACAAATAGGGCATATCATGCTATTTTAATCTAAAAAAGCATTCCTCGCAGAAAGGAGGCCTGCCATGGAAATTTTACAGGCAACTATGGCTGATTTTGAAGGTATTCTGGCTTTATTACAGGCAAACCATGTGAACCATATCCCCGAAGAGGAGAAGAAAAACGGCTTCGTTACCACTCATTTCACAAGAGAACAAATGGAAACCCTCATTGTGCGGGAAAAGGGCGTCATCATCGCCAAAGAAAACGGCATTGTGTATGCCTTTGCCACTGCCGCACCTTGGGCATTTTGGGCAACGTGGCCCCTCTTTGCTCATATGATTACGGAATTGCCCAAATTCACATTTGAGGGTCAGACCCTGACCGTACAAAACTCTTATCAATACGGACCTGTCTGCGTCCATAAGGATTTTCGGGGGACGGGGCTGTTTGAGCAGGTGTTCTATGCCTCTTTGGCAAGCATGGAGGCTCGTTTTCCCATTATGGCCACCTTTATCAACCAAATCAATCCCCGTTCCTATAAGGCACATACCGCAAAAGTGCCCATGACAACAGCGGGCACCTTCCAATTCAACGGAAACAACTATTATTTGATGGCTTGCTCCACTTCCTTACAGCCAAAGAAATAATGCAGAAAAGAGAGCCGTGCTTTTGCACGGCTCTTTCCATTTCACCCGTTTACTGTTCTTCTTCCTCGTCCTCAATGATAACGACCATACCGCCCAGTCTTCTGTTCAGCTCTTTTCTGGTGATTTTGATGATATTCGGCGCCACGCCATCAGGCTGTTCCTCAATGAAATAGGCTTCTTCCTTATCACAGTCATTCTCGTCCAGCCAGCCGCTGAAATAAGAGATAATGGAGCGCATAATCTCTACACTATGTCCCCAATAATCCAAATCCAAAAATACCAGTCTGTTTTTCTCTCCGTTTTTGGAGAATTTGCGGCTTTTATAAACCATGGTGAATAACCGTCTTTCCTCGCCCTTATAGGTGAAATACACTGCCATTTCGTTGCTTTCGCCAAAGCGGTTTTCATACCGATTCACCTTGGCACCGGGGTCGAAATATTTCAATATAAACTGATAAATCTGCTCCAGCTCAATTTCCTTTGTAATGTAGCCATGGGTTTTTGCCGTCATTGCCATTCCTTCTTTCTGATAAATTCCAACAAATATTTATATGAAAAAAACTCACATTTTTTCCAGCATTTTTTCCACCAAATCACTACTGCGCTTTGCCGCCATTTTACAAAATTGCTCAAATGACATACCCGCCTCCTCGCCGGCATCATCCGAAATGGCTCGCAGTATCACAAAAGGAATCCGATTCAGCCAACAGGCATGGGCAATCGCCGCCCCTTCCATTTCGGCACAATCGCCTTTTACATTACGGCGAATTTTCTCCTTGGCTTCCTTCGTGCTGACAAACTGGTCCCCGCTGGCAACACGACCCAGCAGCACCTGATAGCCATCGGCCATTTCCGCCCCCGCTTCCTGTGCCAGATGGACCATGGTTTCGTCCGCCTTAAAATAGCTTTCCGGCATACGGGGAATTTCCCCCACAGCATCGCCCAAAGCGGAGGTATCCATATCATGCTGCACGGCATCGGTAGAAATCAAAATATCCCCGATGTGCAACTCTTCCGATAAAGCGCCTGCCACACCGATGTTAATGACATAGTCCACACCGAAATGGTCAATCATGGCTTGGGTACAAACAGCGGCGTTTACCTTGCCGATGCCGCTTTTGACCAAAACGATATTATTGCCCATATATCTGCCAATATCAAAGGATAATCCAATCACACTTTTTGTAGTGACTACCTCTATTTTTTCCTGTAAATAAATAATTTCCTCCTCCATGGCACCGATAATTCCAATGGTCTTCATCTTCCGTATCATCTCCATTCTTTTCAGTCAGAGGACATCTTTTTTTTATCATATCACACTTTCTGCTCTTGGGGCAAGTACTCCTCCGCATTTCCTTCTGTCCCCATGGACAATCTTTCGACCGACTTCCCCAAAATTCATTTTTTTCTGCGGAAAGCCTTGTCCGATTTTGGAAGTTTTTCTTCCTTACGTTGCAAAAAAAAATCTTCTTTTGTATACTGGTAAGGAATGAAAAAAACGAGGTGTTCAAATATGAACCAAAAACCCATTATCGGCATCACGCCGGATTATTCCTACGAAACAAAAAAATATATGCTCCACGAGGACTATGTAACCGCCATCGAAAAAGCCGGCGGCTGCCCTATACTGCTTACGCCCCATCAGCCGCTGCCGGATTTTTTCGACGGGATCCTGCTCTCCGGCGGCGGGGACATTGACCCCCTGCTGTTCGGGGAGGAGCCATTGCTCCAAAGCGGCGAAATCTCCCCCTTGCGGGACGCTTATGAAATCCGCCTCTGCCATGAGGCTTTGGCAAAAAACCTGCCCATATTAGGCATCTGCCGCGGTATGCAGGTCATGAATATTGCCGCCGGCGGCAGTATTTATCAGGATATTGGCGTACAGGCGGGAACCTCGCTCAAGCATAGCCAGCAGGCGCCCCGCTCCTATGGCACCCATAGCATCATTATGGAGGAAAACACCCTCCTTTTCAAGCTCTGGAACAAAAAATGCACCGTTGTCAATTCTCTGCATCATCAGGCGGTCCGGCAGTTGGGAGAAGGCTTTGTGGCATCGGCCCATAGTGCCGATGGGCTGACAGAGGCCATAGAGCATCAAAACAACCCCTTTGCTTTGGGCGTACAGTGGCACCCCGAAGCCATGCAAACAGAGGAACAATCCCTGCTGTTTGCTGCATTTTTGCAGGCGGCAGCAGCTTATAAACAGAACAGGAGGTAATTTTTATGGAAGCCTTTACGGAAAATATCAATGGTTTTATGCCGGATTCCCTGGCCTTTGCAGGGCTGATGGCAATCGGCATAAAACTTATAAAAATCATCGGCATATTGATACTTTGCTGGGTTTTGATTCGCCTGTCCTCAGCCATAGCAAAAAGAATTTTCAAACGCCAGACGCAAAAACAGCACCTTGCCATGTCAGAACGCAAGGCAAAAACCTTAAATTCCGTGACCTCCAGCGTATTGAAATATCTCATATATTTCATCGGCATTTTTTCCATATTAAAGCTGTTGGGTGTCAGCGACAGCTCTCTGGTGGTCATTGCCAGTGCCGGCTCCGTGGCGGTGGGCTTAGGCGCCCAAAATGTGGTCACGGATATGCTGGAAGGCTTTTTCATTCTCTTTGAGGATCATTATGCCGTAGGGGATATTGTTACCATTCAGGGCATCACCGGAACGGTGGAAAGCGTCACCCTCCGTTCCACAAAGCTGAGAGATCCCCAAGGCTGTGTTCATATCGTACCCAACGGCTCCGTAGGCACAGTCACAAACCTTTGCCGTGATTTTATCAATGCCATTGTCACCGTCGGCATTGCTTACGGCGAAAGCATCGACCATGCCCTGGAAATTTTACGAGACGAAATGAAAAAAACCACCGATATACAAGAACTGCTGGAACCTCCCGTTGTGGCAGGAGTCATCGGGCTGGACGATTCCGCAGTCACAATTAAAATTGTGGCAAAATGTAAGGTTAAGACCCATCTGGGCGTAGAGGCGGAATTGCGCCGCCGTATCAAAAACCGTCTGGACGCCGAGGGCATTGAAATCCCCTTCCCTCAGCGTACTGTCCATATCATACAGCAAAAGGAGGCATAAGCATGGATTTTTCGGTAGGCGATATTGTGCAGATGAAAAAAGCCCATCCCTGCGGTTCTTCCCAATGGGAAATCCTCAGAACGGGCATGGATTTCCGCATCAAATGCTGCGGCTGCGGGCATATGGTCATGCTGCCCCGTGTGAAATTTGAAAAAAACGTCAAGAAAATTTTGCCTAAGGACGAGGCATAAACCAACAACCACCCAAAACGGGTGGTTGTCTGCATATTACAGTTGATTTGCCGCTCTTTCCGCTATGATAATGATACAATGGCAGCCACACTGCCAAAAAGCAGCACAGAAAGTGAAACAATAAGAAAGATGCCCGCACCGCCCATGTGGGTCAACAGCCAAAAAACCGTAACCTTTTTCCCATCGTCTGTCTTTTCCCTGATTTTGAACATAGAAAGTATCCCCAGCTTTCTGTCAAAATGCCTGCCTATCCGCCGTTTCCTGCCATCGGGCAGTATTTCATACAATATCGGGGAATCATAAATATCCTTCCGAAGCATCTTCAAAAAATATACAAACACCAAAAACGCCGCCAAGGCATACCATGGCGCGCCGTATCCCGGATGAAAGCCTGCCATAAAGCTTTCGTCTTTCCCCATTCTTATCAAACGAATGACTGCCGCAATCATCGCCGGCAAAAAAATCGTAATCAGTCCGTTTGTCAAAACGGTCAATCCTCTGAAAAAGCTGTAAAAACGTATTTGAACAGGCACTTCTTCGCCCTTATCATCGGGCTCGTAGAATATGGGCATCGTATCATAGGGATTTTTCAGAATATCCCGCCCTTCTTCGATTTTCAGCTCTCCCTGCTCCCGGTTTGCTCTTGCCGTTTCGCTTTTTGCAATTATACGGCGGATAAGAGATTTTCTGCCGTCGCCCATAACCGAAAAAACAATGCAGCCAAACAATATGCTGCCGTAAAAGATGCCCTCCGGGCGAAATCCTACCAAAAGGCTAAGCAGCAGCGTCAACAGCACCGTATAAATCATCGGTTCTATAACCCACGGATACGTTATTTTCTTCCGTTCCTTGGATACGGCAATCCGTCCCGTCTGCCCGTTCATGACTGCCGTCAGTTTTCCGGATTGTATAAAATAGATCGGAAGCAATGCAGGTATGGCACTCATATCTCCCGTTTCCACGTTTATCTGCACACCGTCGGACTGCATGGTTTTTTCCACATCGGGAAGAAATGCCGACGCCGCCTCCTCTCGAACCCGCTCGTCAATTTCCGCATCGGAAATATCCGAAAGCTTTACTGCCTGCCCGGCTATGTATCCGTATGAGAAGGCATCTGCCGCCGACCAGTCGAATGGTTCTATTTCATTTAACAACAGGTTATCCAGTTGTTTCGATGCATTGACGGCTACCCCCTCCAAATATCCGGCACAATGGTACTGCCGCTCATTCCCATGGCGGTTCACCTCCGCCCGCACAGGCCCCCGCACCAGATGATAGGGCAGATAACAGCCGCGAAATTTATCTATATTTTTCAAAACCGCCTTGCCTTCCGGCGTTTTTTCATGGGCTTCTCCCCATTCCAGCGTACGCTTTCTCGCTTCTTCCTGTGTCAGAAAAAATGGAATCACCAATTCCGGAAGCTGTTCCGACTCCGTAAATTCCGCCCGCAACAGCTTGCTTTCGCAAAACACGCAGGTTTCTGTGGCTTCCCCCTGCCGAAACACAAAATGCCCGCCGCAGGAGGGACAGCTATGCTCCTCCATCTCTTGGCCGCCGCTTCGGGCAACGGTATTTTCCTTTTGCAGCCTACGCCATTCGGATACTTCCTTTTTTGCCTCCTGAATCCCCGTCAAGCCGCCGCAATAAGAACAGCGGTATGCCTGCCGAATAATATCAAAGCCTGCCTCTGCACCGCAGCTTTTGCAATAAATACGCAAAGGAGATTTCTTTTGTTCTGCCGCCGTTTTCGCTTCCATTTTTTCCTCTCCCTCTTTTGATAAATATGCATTCCCCTTTCAAAAACGGAATGCCCTTTTTCCATACAAATCATGATACACCCATTATATCTAAATATAGAAAAACGGGCAAATAAAAACGGCACAAGCCCACAAAAATTCATGCCCGTGCCGTGTTTTGCTCTTATATCTTCATGTAAAGAAAACCCGCCGTTTCCGTCCTCATGCCTTTTTCCGCATGGCGTTCAATATGGCAATCACTGCAACGCCCACATCGGCAAATACCGCCATCCACATGGTGGCAATGCCGGGAATACTCAGCAACAGCACCAGTATTTTTACGCCCAATGCAAATACAATATTCTGCCGCACAATGCTCCGTGTGTTTTTGGCAATACGGATACCTGTAACCAGCTTGCCGATGTCATCGTCCATCAGCACCACATCTGCCGCTTCAATCGCCGCATCGGAACCGATGCCGCCCATGGCAATTCCCAAATCCGCCCCTGCCAATACCGGGGCATCATTGATGCCGTCCCCTACAAAAGCAGTCTTGCCTGCATAAATTCGGTTCAGTCGCTCCAGCAATTCCACCTTATCCTCCGGCAAAAGCTCACTATACACGCCGTCTAACCCCAATTCCTTGGCAACGGCATCGGCAGTTTCTTTTCTATCGCCGGTCAGCATGACCATCTGACGAACGCCCTGCCTGCGTAATGCCGCAAGGGCATCGCCGATGCCTTCCTTCGGGGTATCTGCCACCAGGATATGTCCCATGTACCGCCCGCCTTTTGCCACATAAATCACCGTACCGATGCCTGCTGCCTTTTGATAGGGGATTTTTTCCCGCTCCATCAGGCGGCTGTTGCCCAAAAGCACTCGCTCTCCATCTGCCTCATAGGAAATGCCGTAGCCCCCCAATTCCTGATATTGCTCTGCCTCCGGCAGGGCTCTGCCAATGGTTTCATGATAATATTCTACTACCGCTTGGGCAATGGGGTGATTGCTCATGGCCTCTCCTGCCGCCGCCAGTGCCAGCACATCGCCTTCTATTTCCGTCACAGAAAAACGCCCCTTCGTCAGCGTACCGGTTTTATCAAAGACCACCTGCTCCAAATGGCAAAGGGTATCCATATCCTCTCCGCCTTTGACCAATATGCCTCTGCGGGAAGCGGCGCCAATCCCGGCAAAATAGCCCAGCGGTACGGAAAGCACCAAGGCACAGGGGCAGGAAACCACCAGAAACACCAATGCTCTGCCGAACCAGACGGAAAATGCACCCAATCCCAAAAAAGGAGGCAAAAACGCCAATATCACTGCCAACAATACCACAACAGGGGTATATATTTTGGCAAAACGAGTGATAAAACGCTCTGTTTTCGATTTTTTGCCTGCGGCATTTTCCACCAGTTCCAGTATTTTCATCACCGTGGACTCCCCAAAGGGCTTTTCCACGGAAATTTGCAGTGTGCCGTCCATATTGATACAGCCGCTGCGAACAACATCGCCCTTTTGGACGTTTCTCGGCAGGGATTCTCCTGTCAACGCCGCCGTATCCAGCATGGCACGACCCTCCACCACGATACCGTCCAGAGGAATCCGCTCTCCCGCCTTCACCAAAATACATTCCCCTACCTGTACCCTTTCCGGCGGCACCTCACGGCTTTCTCCGTTTTCCACCAATCTGGCAAAATCGGGGCGAATATCCAACAGGGACGTAATGGATTTTCGGGAGCGGGCCACAGCGTAGTCCTGAAAGGCCTCCCCCACCTGATAAAACAGCATGACAAACACCGCTTCCGGCATTTCACCAATGGCAATCGCCCCAATGGTAGAAAGGGACATGAGGAAATTTTCATCAAACACCTGCCCTCGGGAAATATTTTTCGCCGCCCGCAGCAGCACATCATAGCCAAACACAGCATAAGATGCCAGATACAACGGGATTTTCCCATTCCCTTTTGCAAAAATTGCACCAAAAAACAGTATCAACCCCAACCCAAACCGAAGAAACAGTCTTTTCCAAGAAATTTCCTCGCCATGGTTATGCTCTTTTTCATGGCAGTCCGCCTGCCCACAGCAATCCCCGCAACAAGCGTTCCGACAGTCGGTTTCTCCAAAAATCACCTCTACCTCCGGCTCCAACCGATGGACAATGCCGGCGATTTCTGTTTTTACCATTTCCCAATCTGCACCGTTGTTGAGCCACAGGCCCATTTCCTGCCGCATCAGATTGACAGAAACCGCTTCCGTTTCCGCCAGACGGGCAACGGCATCCTCTATTTTCCCTGCACAGTTGGCACAGGTCAGCCCCTTTAGACCGATTTTCTTTTCCTCCATAGTTTCACTTCTTTCCGTTTCCTTATATGCTCAATTATTCATGTGTGTGCGAAAATCATTCCTGATACCCTCGTTTGTGGCGGATATGACTCATGCCCTGTTCCAACACCGTCCGCACATGTTCATCATCCAGAGAGTAAAACACCGCTTTGCCCTCCTTGCGGTATTTCACCAAATCATTCTGCCGCAGCACCCGCAGCTGATGAGAAACCGCCGATTGACTCATGCCCAATTCCTCCGCCATATCGCCCACATTTTCCTCGCCGTCTAAAAGCAGTTGGAGAATACGGATTCTGGTGCCATCGCCAAAAATTTTAAAAAACTCTGCCAATTCCTGTATAAATTCATTTTCCAATTCCAGCTCTATATCAAATTCTTCCTGCGAAAAGTCATGTTGCATGGGTTTCCCTTCTTTCACTTGAATATTTGTTCATATATTAACATATCTTTTTCTTTCTGTCAATTCTTTGCCAATAAAAATGCCGGCAACCATAAGATTGCCGACATATTTTATGCCGCCGCCACGGCTTTTTTCTCTTTTCTTTTCTCCAGAAGGCGATCCTTCCATTTTTCCAACTCCACCACCGGCAAGGGCGTCAAAGCCAATCCTGCCACAATGAGCCATTCCATATTTGTCAAGGGGCAAACCTGAAATACTGTTGCCAAAGGTTCCAGCATAATCACGCCCACCTGTAACAGACAGCCTACGAAAAAGGCACCCGCCAAAAAGGGGTTGGCCTCCATAGAATGGCGGAATAGGGAATGCTCCGTCCGTACATTAAAGGCGTGTACCAACTGGGAAAGGGAAAGCACTGCAAAGGCCATGGTTCGTCCAATGACGTATCCCTGTCCGCCGTCAAAATAAATATGCCCGATGCCGAAAGCAAGCAACGCCAGCATACCAATCATCATACCCTCCACTGCAATTCGTCCGCCCATGCCGCCGTCAAAGAGGGTCGCTCCATGCCTTCTGGGGGGTCGCTCCATAATATCCTTCTCCGCCGGCTCCAAGCCTAAGGCGATAGCAGGCAGAGAATCTGTCACCAGATTGACCCATAACAGCTGTATGGGCAAAAGAGGCGTTGCCCAGCCAAAGCACATGGCGGCAAAAATTGTAATAATCTCCCCGATATTACTGGAAAGCAGAAAATGCACCGCCTTACGGATATTATCATAAATGCTGCGGCCTTCCCGTACCGCTTCTACAATGGTAGCAAAATGATCGTCGGTCAATATCATATCCGCCGCACCCTTTGCCACCTCTGTGCCGTTTTTGCCCATGGCACAGCCGATATCGGCGGCCTTCAAAGCAGGGGCGTCATTGACTCCATCACCCGTCATCGCCACTACCCTGCCATCATTTTGGAAAGCCTTCACAATGCGTACCTTATGCTCCGGTGCCACTCTGGCAAATACCGTACAGCTTTCTGCCGCCTGCGCCAGCTCTTCATCAGACATCTGCTCCAGCTCCTGCCCGGTGATACATTTGTCCCCTTTGTGAAAAATCCCCAGCTTTCCGGCAATGGCCTGTGCCGTCAAGGCATGATCCCCCGTAATCATAATCGGGCGGATTCCTGCTTCTTTGCAGATTTTCACCGCCGCTTCTGCGTCCTCTCTGGGCGGATCTATCATACCTGCCATACCGGCAAACACCAAATCCCACTCCAACTCCTCGGCGGAAAGCTTCCCCGGCTTTTCCTCCCATTCCCGAAAGGCTACGCCCACCACCCGCAGGGCATTGGCGGCCATTTCTCCGCTTTGCATACGGGCGTTGCTCTTGCGTCCGCCATCAAAGGGAGCCTGTCCCTGCCCTACCAGACATCGACTGCATTTTTCCAACAAAATCTCCGGCGCACCCTTTGTCACGGAAATCCACTTCCCATCCCCTGTGGGGTGGAGGGTCGTCATCAGCTTACGCTCCGAGGAAAAGGGAATCTCGCCGCCTCGGGGCATCTCTCTTTGCAATTCGTTCAGGGAAATACCTCCCTCCTCTGCGGCTTCCGCCAATGCCTTTTCCGTCGGTTCTCCCAAGATATGACTTCCCTCTTTTTTGGCATCGTTGCATAGGGCAAACAGCGTCAGTAAAAATCTGCGTTTTTCTGCGTCCTTCTCTATGGAACGGCCTACGGAGGCCAGCTTCATTACCTTCATGCGGTTTTGGGTCAGGGTGCCTGTTTTATCGGAGCAGATGATTTCCGCCCCGCCCAATGTTTCCACCGCAGGCAGACGGCGGATAATGGTATTCTTTTTTGACATTCTCTGCATACCGATGGCAAGCACAATGGTGACAATGGCAGGCAGCCCTTCGGGAATGGCTGCCACAGCCAGACTGACAGAGGTCATAAACATCTGAAACGGTTCCTGATGGCGGAATAGTCCCATGGCGAAAATCACCGCACAGATCGCCAACGCACCGATACCCAAAATCTTCCCCGTTTCCGCCAGCTTTTTTTGCAGAGGCGTTTCGCTTTGCTCCTGTTGTGCCAAAAGGGAAGCGATATGCCCGATTTCCGTATCCATTCCCGTTGCCACAGCCATGACCTTCCCCTTGCCGGAAAGGACATAGCTGCCGGAAAGCACCATATTTTTCCGATCGCCCAATAGGGTCTGTGCCGGCAGGATACTCTCCTCTTTTTCAATGGCAAGGGATTCCCCTGTAATGGCACTTTCCTCTGTTTTCAGCCCATGGTTTTCCAATATACGCCCGTCGGCACAGATATAATCCCCTGCGGAAAGCATCAGAATATCCCCCGGCACCACATCTTCGGCAGAAATCTCCATTTCCTCCCCTTCCCGCCATACCTTCGCTTTCGGTGCAGAAAGAGCCTTTAATGCCTCCAGTGCTTTCTCCGCCTTGCTCTCCTGAATGACGCCCAATAGGCTGTTCAGCACCACAATGGCAATGATAATCGCCGAATCCACAAAATCCTTTTCACCGTTCCAATAGGAAACCCCAAAAGAAACCGCCGCCGCCCCCAAAAGCAACAACACCATAAAATCATTGAACTGGGCAAGAAGCCGCCATAAAAAGCCCTGCTTCTGCCCTGTCTGCGCCAAGCGGTTTTTCCCCTGCTCCGCCAGTCGTTTGGCGGCCGTATCCCGAGAAAGTCCCCTTTTCCCGTCTGCTGCCAGCTGTTTTTCCACTGCCGAAAGACTCATGTTCCACCAATCCATATCCTCACACCCATTTCTCTGTCGTATTTTTCTGTGGTTGTCCTTCTTTGCTATATCTATGTGGACAATCCCTAAAATAGACCTTTCTATATGAGAAACCCTCCGACGGCCTTTTGTTGCCCTGCCGTCCATTTTCAGGTAAAATAGAAAAAAACGGAAAGGAGAACCCCTATGTTTACATCATTTAACTCCCTCCCCCTCTATACCGCCCACTCCTTAGAGGAACAAGGTGCTCTGCGGGAGCTGTTGGAAAAGAACGGAATAGAATACTCCGTTTCCCTGCGGGATATGAACGCCCCTGAAGGCTTTTATCCCGCCCTTTCGCCGGAGCTTTTGCTGACCCAAAACATCGCATACACCTTCTTGGTATATAAAAAGGATTGGCAGAAGGCAAAGGATTTGCTGAACACCCAATGGCATTGGGAGGAAGAATAACCGCCGCAGCCATAAAAAAAGAGAGGCATTTGCCTCTCTTTTTTCATGCTTTTACCACTTTCACCCGCTCTATGCCGTAGGCACGAAACAGCGCCGCCATCTCCACCGTAATTTCCTCTCCGCTAACGACAATGGGAATGGCCGGAGGGCAGGAAATACAAGGTGCGGCACAAATCCGCCCCACCGCCGCATCAAGGGAAACCTCATCCCAAGATGCAAAAATCGCCTGTCGGACAGACATTCTTTTTTTCGGCAATGCCAAAGGCATGGAAATGGGCAAAATCTCCGCTTTTTGGGGCAGATGACGCAAAGCTCTTTCTATCCTTTGAAAATCCAACTCCGTATTTTCCGCCGTCGCCATCAGCACCACGCTGTCTAAGTCCGCAAATTCACATTCCACACCATTTTTCCGTAATATAGCCGCCGCCTCTTTGCCCGTATAGCCCCGCTTTCCCGTCAAAATGGTGATTTTCAGCGGGTCACTCTCAAAAATATGCCAACCTTGCTTTTTCAGTTCCTCCTTTGTCCCATCTATCCGTTGGATGGTCTTTTGCAGCCGTTCGGCGTATCCTTCGCAGGCATATTGATTGAACCTATCCAAGGATTGCAATATCAAATAGGAAGGACTGGTAGAGCCGAACAGTTCCATGGCTCCTTTCGCCTGCTGACCCACTTTTTCCGCCCATCGGCGGGAAAGCTGCAAATATGCCCCGCCCGTCAGCACCGGCAGTGTCTTATGGGCAGAATCGCAGGACATCGCCGCACCCAAATCCAGCGGGTGTCGGGAGGGCGAAAGGAATTTCAAATAAGCTCCATGGGCATTATCCACCAAAAGGGGAATGCCCGCCTTTTTGCAGACTTCCGCCAATCCTTTTATGTCCGGAGAATACCCCAAATAGTCAGGGGCAGTCAGGTAAAAGGCAATGGGCTTTTCCGCCAACTCCGCCAGCCTGTTTTCCAACAGCTTTGGCGTAACGGGGCAGGTGCAAAGGGTACCGCCCTCCTGCGGCAAAAGCCATTCCACCTCTAAATCCAGCAGGGCACAGGCGTATAAAAAGGCCTTATGGGCATTTCTCGCCGCCAGTACCACAGGCTTTCGTCCCTCTGCCCCCTGCAACGCCAAAAACAGCATGGCACGAATACATTGGGAAGACCCCTCCGTACTATACAGGGTTTTCCCAAAGCCGAAAAGTTCTCCGGCATTCCTTTCGCTTTCTGCAATAATGCCTGTTGCATCGTATAATTGATCGGCACCGGCAACCTCCGTCATATCCAAATTTTCACAGCCCAAAAAGGGCATTCCCTTATGCCCCGGCATATGCAGGCGGGAAATGCCCTCTTTTCCATATTGTTCCACAAAATCACAAATCGGCGTGGTCAGTTTCATTCCGAACCTTCCTCACTTTCAGCAATTTTCAGCATAATGGCACACTCGATGCGTTTTTTGAACAGCTCACAGCCATATTCATAAATCCCTTTGATGCTGCCTGTGGCATGGTAAGCATTGGCGGCACAACCGCCGGAACAGTACAGTTTTGCCCAGCAATCCTTACATTCCTCTCTGGCATAAGCGTTGCAATACTTGAACTCGTCCCGCACGGCTTCGTTTTTCACGCCGTCCCAAATGTCGCCCAGGCAATAGGCTTCTTCCCCCACAAACTGATGGCAGGGGTACAATTCGCCCCAAGGGGTCACCGCCATATATTCCGTGCCGGAGCCACAGCCGGAAATACGTTTATATATACAGGGGCCGTTGGTCAAATCCAGCATATAGTGGTAAAAAGTAAAAGGACGCCCCTCTTTTTTCCGTTTGTGCATTTCTTTTGCCAATATTTCATACTGCTCAAACAGAACAGGCAAATCCTGCTCCGTCAGGGCGTTGGGGTCGTTGGCATCGCCTACCATGGGCTCCATGCTCAGCTCCGTAAAGCCCAAATCTGCCATATGGAAAATATCCTTTGTAAAATCCGTATTATGATGGGTATATGTACCACGGATATAATAGCTTTTCTCCCCTCTTGCCGCCACAAATTTTTGGAATTTCGGCACAATCAGGTCATAACTGCCCTCGCCGGCATAATTCTTCCGCAATCTGTCGTGGACTTCCTTTCTGCCATCCAGACTCAGCACCACATTGCTCATTTCCCGATTGGAAAACGCAATGACATCATCGTCAATGAGCACACCGTTGGTGGTCAGGGTAAAGCGGAAGTTTTTATTGTGGATTTTCTCCTGCTCTCTGGCATAGGCAACGATTTGCTTCACAACCTCCCAATTCATCAGGGGTTCGCCGCCGAAAAAATCTACCTCCAGATTTCTTCTCGTGCCGGAATGGGCAATCAAAAAATCAATGGCCTGCTTGCCCACTGCAAAGGGCATCAGCGCCCGTTCCCCCTGATATTCGCCCGTCTGGCAAAACAGTAGGCACAGTTTAGGTTGCAGGTGTGGGCAACGTGCAGGCAAAGGGCCTTTATTACCGTATTCTTCGCCTTAAAATCAAAGGCCAACGGCTCATAGGTATCCGCTGTAAATAATTGCCCTTCTTCTTTCAATGCCGCCACATCGGCGATACATTCCCGCACCTCCGCCTCGGTCACGTCTGCTCTATGGCCGTATTTTTGCAATATGGCAGACTGTATTTCCTCCTCGGTGCTGTTTTCAAACATACCAATGATATCGTACGCCACCTCATCGACACAATGGATTGCCCCACTGCAGGTATCCAGCACGATATTGTATCCGTTCAGTTGATATTGATGTACCATAGTTTCTCCTCTATCCATGATAAAAGGGGCTTCACATGGTTGCCATGCACAAGCCCCTTTTGGGTTTCGTTCAATTACGCCTGTTTGTTTTCGCAGGGCTGATTTGCTACGCCGCAAGATGTTTTGCAAGCAGACTGGCAAGATGTCTGGCATTCGCCGCAGCCACCATGCTGTACGCTTTTGTTCAGATTACGTGTTGCAATTGTTTTAATTCTGTTCATTTGAAAGACCTCCTATTTTCACTTCTGAATTTCCTTTTCGCTGCACCAATTTTATGATGGCGCAATGCGCAGACCCTTCTCTACACACTATACGTATCCATTATATCTGAAAACGGAAAAATAATCAAGATATCCTCGAAACTTTCCCATATTCCTTTTGCTCCCCTTGGTTCTTCATATTCCCCTGCCCTTTTTCATATATTGAAACCAACCAAAATATAAGGAGGAACACACATGAAAAAAGGAATTTCCTTTCTTCTCGCCCTATTGCTGTTGGGCAGTATTGCCGCCTGCGGGGCGAAGGAGGAACCCTTGACGGAAATGGAGGCCATCCAAAAGGAACTGGCAGAAATGGACGGCTATGCCTGCACCGCCACCCTTACCCGCACGTCCAACAAAGGAGAAAACACCTACGAAACCAAACAATATTATAAATCCACGGGGGAATACCGTCTGGAATTGACAGCGCCGGAGGAGGTCAAGGGGAATTATACCGTATTTGACGGAACGCATATCTGCCAAGGCAATCCCCGACTGGGCGATACCATCATAAAAGAGGTGCCCGAATCCCAACAGCGCAACGAATTGTTTTTGGGGCAATTTGTAAAGAATTATATGCAGTCCGAGGGCGTCAGTGTGGAAACTGCCGCTTTGGACGAATCCAAATGCGTTGTGCTGGAGGCCGTCATTCCCGGCAATGACCCTACGGTTTCCACAGAAAAGCTGTGGGTAGACAGAGAAACTCTGCTGCCTGTTCGCTTCGCAATTTATGACGCCGAGGGACAGGAACGCTACCGTATGGATTACGGGGAATTTGAATTTAATCCCAAATTTGAGGAAGGACTTTTTGTGATTCCGGAATAAACTGCCTTTTTTGCGGCAATACTGCTAACAGTCAGCAAAGGAGCAAAAACGCAGAAGCCTTCCCAAACTTACTACATATTTTTCCCCGCCGCTGACCAATTCAAACAGCGGAGTGTGAGACCATGATTGTCAGACGAGGAGATATTTATTTTGCAGATTTAAGCCCGGTGGTGGGCAGCGAGCAGGGCGGTGTGCGTCCGGTGCTCATCGTGCAGAATGATGTGGGGAACAAATACAGCCCTACGGTCATATGCGCCGCCATCACCTCTCAGATGAATAAGGCAAAGCTGCCGACCCATATCGCCCTTTCCTCCGCCGTGTACGCCCTGCCCAAGGACTCTGTTGTCCTGCTGGAGCAGATTCGTACCATAGATAAGCGGCGTCTGAAGGAAAAGCTTTGTCGTCTGGACGACGCCATGATGGAACGGGTCAATGAAAGCCTGATTATCAGTCTGGGGCTGAAATAAGAGGGTATGCCGATTTCCTTCGGCGCACCCTTTTATTGGTTTTACCAAAAAACAGCACTCCTTTTGCATAAACAGGAGCGCTGTTTCTCTGTAAACTCTCTTATTTCCCACTATTTTTACGGCTGACCAGCACCAACCAGAAAAAATACAGCACAATGAACACCGCCGTAAACACAACCGCCTGCTTTACTGTCACCGCTTTGCCCATCACCAGCATCAGCCCGTGGTAAAAAATACTGCACACACAGCCGGAGATGCAGGCTCGGCGAAAAAGCGCAATCAAATCCATCATATCCTCCCCGTCAACTCTCACAGTTTCATCACCGCACAGATTTCTGTTCCTTCTCGCCCAATACCCTTTTATCGCTCATTGGTGCCCAAAATAATGCGGATATCTACGTCCCCGCTGATGGCCGAGGGCGCCACCTCTACCTTGGCGTCACGGAAATACTGTACCAAATCGCCGCCGACGCCCTCTTTTTTCACCTGAATACGGGTATAGTTCACCTGCTGGCCCGCATAGGTAGTGGCAGATGCCATACGGTAGCCCTCCTGCTTTAATTTATCGGTAAATTTCCCTGCCAGCCCATTGACAGTACCGCCGTTGGACACCTCAATCAACAATCCCTTGCTATCGGCTGTTCCGCCTTCCGCAGGTACTGCCGCCACATTAAAGAATACCCTATCTACCATTTCTCTGGTTTTCTCCCCATCATGGATGTAATAGGAAACGCCGCCCACATACTGCCCTGCGCCGGGCATGGTTTCCATTGTCATTTTAGACATATCCACTCTGCTGATATAATTCACATATTTCAAAGCGTCTGCCATGCTCACATCTGTTTCCACATATTTATACAGCACAGAGATATAATCCGGCAGGTTTTTCAGAATACTTTCTGTGCTCATTACCTTTTGCATCAGGGCCTTCAAAAACTGCTGCTGTACCTGTATGCGGCCCACATCGCCATCGGTATAACGGCGGAAACGCACCAACTGTTCTGCTTTATCCCCATCCAGATGCTGCATGCCCTTTTTCAGATTGATGAGGGGGTCCCCTGTATCCCGCATATCCCAATACATATCTTGAGGCACATCTACATCGACCCCGCCAATGGCGTCTACAATCTGACGGAAGGCCTCAAAATCCACTTTTACATAATGGTCGATTTTGATACCCAACAAATCCTCAATCTGCAAAATAGCACTTTGGGCACCCAATTCCTTTCCGGCATAGGCATGCACCTCATTCAGCTTCAATACCGCCGGATACCAACGCCCCGACTGATCCAACCGAGCCTTCACCGCAGGGCACATGGACACTCGTGTATCTCTGGGCAGAGAAACCAGATTGACACTCTGCTTCGCACTATCATAATGCACGACAAAAATCACGTCCGTCCTGGTGCCTTCCTTATCTACACCGAATACCGCCACGTTCATTTTCATATTCCGTTTCAGCAACGCGTCCAACAGCCTCATATCCGACGCATCCCGCACGATTTCTCTATCGGCAAAGGGCATTTCTCCCGTCACCTTATAATAAGCAAATGCCGCCCCGCCTGCCAAAATCACAAATGCCATCACCATAGAGCATACGATTTTGAAAAATGTCTTTATGGGGTTAAATTTCTTTTTTTTGCCGCGACTGTCATTCCTTCTTCTTTTACTCATTTTCTCACCCGTTCGTTATTGTTCCTTCCTCTGTGGTCGGTCTTTCCTCAGTATTCTGTTCTGCCGGGGGCGGTTCTATGCCATAAATCCGCCAATCCACCAATGCCTTGGTGCCTTCTTCATCCATATCGAAATAAGCACCGCCTTCTCCGGGAATGGTATCCGTCGTCATATTTTCAGGACGGAAACTCTTGGCGTATTTCATATATTTCAAAGCTTCCTTCCAAGTAATATCGCTTTCCGTACAATCCAGCGCCACTTTCAGCAAATCGTCCAAATTTTCCATCAGTGTTTCCGAGTTGCAAATTTTTTCGATCAATGCCTGTATAAACTGCTGCTGTACCTCAATCCGTTTCAAATCCTTCTGGGCATAGCCATCACGATACCGCACCAGCTGTTCCGCCCGATTGCCGTCCAGATGCTGCATACCGGGGTAAAGGTCAATATAAAGATTCTGCACAGGGTCAACGTAATAAAGCCGGCTCGCCACATCAAAATCCACGCCGCCTACGGCATCTACAATTTGGCGGAAAGCCGAAATATTCACCTTCACATAATAATCAATTTTGATGCCCAAAATTTCCTCCAGTATGGCAACGGAAAAGGCACAACGGTTCCCTTCTCCGGCATAGGCGTGTACCTCCGTCAGCTTACACTGACCGTATACCCCGTTTCTTTCAGGCACAGTTCTGCCCTTTTCCTCCAAAAACCGCGTCATTTCCTGCGTCATAGTCACTCTTGTATCTCTGGGAACAGAAAGCAGATGGAGTTGTTGGGTGGCCGTATGGAAGCTGGCGATGATATTCACATCTGTCCGAAAGCCGTCCTCATCGGTACCGAATATGGCCACATTGATGACTTCATCTTCTATTTTTTCCGGTGTTTGGGCGGATACGGAAAAATCGGATTTTTCCGCCTTACCCTGCCATTTTTCCATGGCAACAAAAATTTTAGAACCAAAATATGCCGCCACCAACAGCAACAATACTGCTATAATCAGCAAAACACCTCTATGCCGTTTTTGCTGCCGCTTCTCCAAGCGTCTTTGCATTCTTCTGCCGGGCTGTTTGGCGGAATGTTTTTTCCACGGCTCATCAAAATATTCCTGTCGTGTCTGCCCCTGCCGCATCTGCTGTTGCTGCAGGGAAACCTCCTGCCCTATTTTACGGCGATTATATGTTGCTCGTCTTTCTCCCATGATACTTCTCCCTTTGGCCGGAGCCTCTCTGCCCATACTGTAACCGATTTATTATATCAAATATACAAAAAACTGACAATATGTGATTTGTTATGCAGTTTGCTTTTTCTTTTCATTGCATTTCTACCATTATACACAATTCCTTCCACAAAAAAAGCGACAAAATTCTTAATATTCACTTTTCTTTTCCCTTCCTTTACAATTCCCGGAAATTCCCGTATAATCCCTATCAGATAAGGTTGTCCTTTGGAGGAGGTATCAATATGTCCGAAAAAACTTCGTCACCGACTTCTTTTTTCCATAAAATAAACCGGTTTTTGCATACGCCCATGGGTATGGGTCTGGGTGCCGTATTGTTTTCCGTCTGCATCACCGGCGGGGTATATCTCATCACCTCCCGTCATTTTATGCTATTGGCAGCAAATATCCTCCAAAATCCTACCATGCTATTGTTAAATATACTGCCGGTATTCCTGTTTCTGCTGTTGGTGCTTTTTCTCAGCGGACGGTTTCTATTTGCCACTGCCCTAACGGCAGAAATATTCCTGTTCTTTGCCATTGCTGACCGTGTGAAAACCGCCATGCGGCAAGAGCCTCTTTTGCCTACGGATCTGACGCTGGCAAAAGAAGCCGCCTCCATTTTTAAGACCTTTCCCCTTTCTACCATACTGCTGATTGGGGTCATGCTGGTCTTTTTCCTGCTGGTTTTGATATTGACCCTTTGCCTGCCTAAACAGAAGCTGCCCTTAGGAAAGGCTCGATTGGCAGGACTTTTGGCCGTTCTGCTTTGCGGCTTTGGGGCAAATCACATTTTCTATGCCGATAAAGCCCGCTATAATGGCTATCCCACCATAGAAAACCCGTATTTTCTGGTAAATCAATATAACTCCAAGGGTATGATTTATTCCTTCCTGCATCAATTCAACATTACAAAGCTGAAGGCGCCGGAGGGGTATTCCCCCGCTCTTTATGCCCAATTGGAGGGCGAACCCACTCTCTCCGCCAACGGCAAATATCCCCATATCATTATGATTATGGGCGAGGCCTTTTCCGACTTAAGCGAAAATCCCCATTTGGATTTCACGGATTACCGCAATCCGCTGGAAAACTTCAATGGGCTATGTGCCGATGAAAACGCCGTCAGCGGGCATATTGTGGTTGCTCATTTTGGCGGCGGCACCTCCGATACGGAATATGATGTGCTGACGGGCTGCAGCTCCCGCTATTTGGATAATCCATTGCCTTCTTACAATTTCATACATCGTGCCCATGATGCTTTGCCCCGCCGGTTGGGAAAAATCGGGTATGACACCCTCTTCCTGCACCCCGGCTACGCATGGTTTTACAATCGGCAAAATGTCTACCCCTATCTGGGCTTTGAAACCTGCTATTTTTTGGAGGATTCCTTTGATTTGGCAAAACAAGGATACGGCGGCTATATCAACGAAACCGCTGCCATGGACAAAATCATCGAAACCTTGGACACACATATCAAAGAAAAGGATACACCCCTATTCTCCTTTACCGTGACCATACAAAACCACGGACCCTATGAGAAAAAATACGGTTCACTCCCCGAAAACTTTGCCACAGACGTACCCCTATCCGACACGGAACGGGATTTGCTGACCCAATATTTCAAAGGCGTTTCCGATGGGGACGAACAGCTGGGACGGCTTTGGGACTATGCCGCCGCTTCCGACGACCCCATTGTTTTGGTCTATTTCGGCGACCATTTGCCCGGCTTTTCCAACGGCATGGACTTTTTTGACCTGCTGGATTACCCCATTGACGCCAACGGAACGCCGGAAGAACAACTGGCTGTTTACGAAACACCCTACCTCATTTGGCAAAATGACAGCGCAAAAGCACTCTGCGATATACAGCAACGGGCGCAAACCGCCGCTCTTCCGGAGAATGGTCTTATCAGCTCTCAATTTTTGGGGGCATTGCTGACAGAGCTTTTGGGCATGGAAGGGCTTTCTCCCCTTTTTGATGCCAATAATGCCTTGCGAAAGGAACTGCCTGTCTGTGCCAATTCCGTTTATGTGGACAAAAACGGGAACTATCGGACAGAAATCTCCGAGGCACAGCAAAAAACCATTGACACCCTCAAGGGCTGGCAGTATTACAAATTATTTGACGAGCGGATTTCATAGGATGATGTCATACAAGTATCGTGTCGGGAAACTTTTCCCGACATTTTTTATTGTTTTACATCACCGATTTTGTGAAAATTATTATTTTCTCATGTAAAAAATGCCCCTTTTCATCGATTCTTTATTTCAATTTTCCTATTTCTCCAAAATCAATTTTTTCTATCTGATTCCGGCATTTTTTCTCATGTTCTTCCGGTTTGTTCTTCTTTCCCTCCCCTTGTACAAATTTATAAACAAAAAATTGAGATTTTTTTTCATTTTTTTATTGAAATTATTGTATATCTATTGTAAAATAATTTTAATCCTGAGGGTGTTCCTTTCGTGCGTTTTGGAAACGTAAAGTTCTATTTTTACACCAGGCAGAATCCAATCTGCACGAAATCAGAGAGGGAAAAGGAACACCGGAATTGTTTCGTCCTGCGAAACCACGATTTCGCACGGCTGTAACAGTTCATCAGACGGAGGTTTATCGCAATTATTTCTATTTATGTAAGGAGGAATACTTATGACAGCTTCACAAGATCGTGGTCAATTTGGTTCCAAGATAGGCTTTATCCTTTCCGCAGCCGGTTCCGCTGTTGGTCTGGGTAACATCTGGAAGTTCCCCGGCAAGGCTTACTTTAACGGCGGCGGTGCTTTCCTGGTTATCTACATCCTGTTGGTTGCTCTGATTGGTACAACCGTAATGTTGGCAGAGTTCGTTATCGGTCGTCACACACACAAAAACGCTATCGCAGCTGTGCGTGAGATCAACGCAAAATGGTCCTGGGTTGGTGGTCTGGGCGTTTTGACAGGCTTCATCATCCTTTGTTACTATTGTCAGGTTGGTGGCTGGACAATCCACTACATCATCGGTTATATCACAGAATCCAAAACAATCTATGCGGATCCTATGAACTATTTCCTGACAATGCTGGGCGCTAACGGCTTCCCTCTGCGCGGCGCTATCATCTTCCCTCTGGTGTTCTTATTCTTAACAGCATTCATCATCAGCCGTGGTGTTGCGGAAGGTATCGAAAAAATGAGTAAAGTTCTGATGCCTCTGCTGTTCGTACTGCTGATTGGTCTGATGATTCGTTCCTGCACACTGCCTGGTGCAAACGAAGGTCTGTACTACATGACAAAAATGGACTTCTCCGTAATCGGAACAAATGCTATTTTGACCGCTCTGGGTCAGGCATTCTTCTCTCTGTCCCTTGGTATGGGCGTTATGATCACATACGCTTCTTACCTGAGCAGTGATGAAAACCTGGTCTCCAACACCGGTATCGTATGTTGCCTGGATACACTGGTTGCATTGTTCGCAGGCTTCATGATTATCCCTGCTGTATTTGCAACAGGTATCGACCCCGGTATGGGCGGCGGCTTCGCTTTCGCTACACTGGCAGGTGTATTTAGTTCTATCCCCGGCGGTACTATTTTTGGTCTGCTGTTCTACTTCCTGCTGTTCTTCGCAGCGGTTACATCTTCCACATCTATTCTGGAAGGTCTCGTAGCATTCCTGACAGAGGAAAAAGGTTGGGAAAGAAAGAAAACATTGGTTGGCGTATCCGTTATCCTTTATGTCATCGGTATTTTCTACACACTGTCTCAGGCTTTCATGAACATCAAGGGTATCTGGGTAAGCAGAGCCGGCGTGGAATTCCCTATCTTCGGCGATTTCTTGGAATACCTGACAGACCGTCTGCTGTTGCCTTTGGGCTCTTTCGGCGTGGTACTGTTCGTAGGCTGGATTTGGGGTACCGACAAGGCTGTGCAGGAAGCTACTTCTAACGGCAAATATAAATTTGCTCTGGCTCCCGTATGGTCCTTCCTTGTAAAGATTGTAGCACCTATCGCTATCGGTGCTATCCTCGTTGCAGGTATGTTCATGGGTATGGCTATTTCCTAATCAGTATAAAAACACTCTGTTACAAGAGCATTTTTCGGTCGGAGGATTCGTCCTCCGACCTTTTTTGCTGCAAAATGACCCATATAAAAAGGATAGCATAACAATCACTATAAACAATTCAAACCGACGTCCTCGTAAAACAGTTTTATATTTTAACGGCATAGTCATTTCTGACTATGCCGTTTTTCTCTCGATAAGTTCATCCACAGGGATATAACCAATAAGGTCATATTTGATATATATAATGCTAAGGGGCGCGGGTTGCAGAAAACGCCGCAAGAAAAGAAAAAAGCATCTTGTGCAGTATAAGGAGCGGGAAGAAATAAAACACTTCTCTTTTTTCTTGCTTAAAATCTTCTAAAACCATATTGACAAGAAAACTTTGCATAGCTATAATGATAGTGCGCCAAGAACACTTGGCAATATCTAAGGAGGCATTACTCATGAACAAAGAAGATATTTTAGCAAAAAGTAGGCAGGAGAACGAAGGTAAGCCAGATGAGCTTGAAGTTGCAGCGTTTGGTAAAGCTTCGCGCGTTGGGATGTATTTAGGTGGAGCAATTTGTATGATACTTGTCCTTATCAGCCGATGGTTATTAGATAGAGCTGATATCGCTTTGGCAGGTTGGATAATCTATATGGTTATGCAAGGCTCAAGCAATCTTGTCTTATATAAGCATCTAAAAAGCCAAGAAAAACTGATATCCGGCATAATATGCACAGTCTTCGCAGTAGCTTTCATGGTTGTCTTTGCAATCGCAGTTTATAAACATAAGGCAGGTATGTAAATGGACAACGGTCTTATTCTTAAAAACAATCTTAAAGAAACACGAACGGAAAAAGGATTATCGCAACAGCAGTTAGCTGAATTGGTTGGTGTATCTCGCAATACCATTAGTTCCATTGAAACGGGACAGTTTAATCCAACTGCAAAGCTGGCACTTATCCTATGTATCGCTTTAGATAAAAAATTTGAAGATCTATTCTATTTTTAAGGGGTTTCTCATGGACAACATACTTCTACCACGTTTAGGAGTAGCCTTATCTGCTATCAGCATTATGAATATAAAAAGTAATATCAGCACAATTCACTCTTATAATCGAAAAAGAGTGAACTAAGAATACATCCCCAAATGCGGGAAAGTAGTCGGAATAAGAGCTTTAATAATTGGCATTTCGCTCATCGCATCATTTATAGCGGTCCTATGGAATGAGGATTATGTATCACTTATTATTTCAAACACTGTTATAGGTTTGATATTTACAATTAAAGTATACCCGTGAGTTATTCTAATTCGGTTTGATGTAAATTGATTTTGACATCACTAGAATTTCTAAATGTAAAGCTCTTTTGATAGACGGGCATTGATGGTTTCGATAGGATGGACTCAAAAGGAGGGCAACCATATGGAACTTGGACAAAGACTAAAAAACTACAGGAATAATGCCGGAATGAACCAAGAGGAATTGGCTGATACGCTATACGTTTCTCGCCAGACAATATCCAGTTGGGAAAATGATAAAAGCTATCCTGACATTCACAGTCTTTTGATGATGAGCAATCTATTTGGTGTCTCCCTTGATGATTTAGTGAAAGGAGATATTGAAATCATGAAAGAAAAAATTGAGCAGACTGAAATTCAAGCATTTAAGAGGGATACCAACATCTTTAGCATTTTACTAATTGTATGCATTATATCTGCATTACCTCTTGTGAAGCGGTTGGGAGATACGGGCTTTATTATTTGGCTTCCAATTGCTGTGGCCACACTCTATTTTTCTGTTAAAGTAGAGAAAACAAAAAAGCAACATGACATTTATACTTACAAGGAAATTGTTGCTTTTACTAAAGGCGAAAAAATCGATGGAATCGAGAAAGCCAGAGAAGAAGGAAAGAGAAATTACCAAAGGATAGTCGCACTATTTGTAGGTGCAATTTTCGGACTAATCATTGCTATTATTCTTTCTCGATTTATGTAAACATAGAATTTTTGTGAGTAAAGGTGAAGAAGATACAAAAAAGAGTATTTCCGGTCACAATGGCATATTATGAATGCCAAAACCGTCGTATACGCTTTTAATCGAGGTGGGATAGGCAATCTATAATCCCACCTCGTTTTTTGGTTTGCAGAGGAAAAGAAAAAAGGTGTATTAAGTGCCTTGATTCTCATTGCCAATCCTGTAAGACAATCGATTTCTCTAAAACCGCCTTATGAAGATTGCTCTTAGGAGGCAGCTTTTTTTCGTAAGCTCAAAAAAACCTGTCCTTTTTTGCCGCCGTATTTCCCTTTTGGTCCTGCACCATAATCCCTTTTGGCCATATGATGGTTATTGTAAATCCCCAAAGGAGGAACTGTCATGAAGGAAATGTGCAAAAACTTTATCAGCGATGCAGATGACGCAAAGACAATGTGTCAAAAGAAGCAAAACTGCTCCGACAACAGCTGCGATGCCTGCATCATAGAACAGGTCGGCTTGGCACAGGCGTATGTTCCCTCGCAACCCTATCAAGAACCTATGGGGCAGGAACAAAGTCTGGTCTGTGGTACAACATTCGCAAGCCTTGTAATGCCCTATTGCGCCGGCTGGCATCTTTATCAAAGTGCGAAGGAGGCGAAAGAATGAATCGAGATGAACTGCTTAAAAAATTAACGGAATTGGATTTCATTGCCGTAGATTTGGGTTTATTTCTGAATACCCACCCGGAAAACAGCGAGGCGATAAAAGCCTATAATCAGGTCATCGCCACTGCCGATACCATTCGCATGAAATACGAGGAAAATTTCGGTCCCCTCTGCTCTTTCCGCAGCTATGCCATGAATACGCAGGATTGGCAATGGAAGGATAACCCTTGGCCTTGGAAAACCGATGCAAACTTTTCTCTTGCCGGAAAGGAGTGTAAATAAATGTGGATTTATGAAAAGAAATTGGAATTTCCCGTAAAAATCACACAGCCTGACGCTCGTATGGCAAAAATTATCATTGAGCAATTCGGCGGTGGAGACGGGGAACTGGCAGCATCTCTCCGGTATTTGAGCCAGAAATATACCATGGTCACACCGGAAGCAAAAGCCACTTTGAATGATATCGGAACAGAGGAATTGGCCCATCTGGAAATGGTAGGCACCATGGTGCATCAACTGACGCAGGGGCTCTCCAAACAAGAAATTCAGGAAGCCGGATTGGACGCCTATTATGTAAGCCACGGACTGGGCGTATATCCCTCCTCTGCCGCCGGTGTACCTTTTACCGCCGCTTATTTGCAGTCAAAAGGCGATCCCATTACCGATTTGTATGAGGATATGGCAGCAGAGCAAAAAGCCCGCAGTACCTACGAATACCTCATTGATATGGCGGATAGCCCCGAAGTGCTGGCGCCGTTGCGTTTCCTGCGGCAAAGAGAAATCGTACACTTCCAGAGATTTGGCGAAGCCCTGGAAATCGCCAGAGATTACCTGAACCGCGAGCATTATTTCTTTATGCAGCAAAACGGCTGTAAAAAATAAAGGTTTGTGATTCCTGCGGGAGAAAATCATCCCTTTTCTTCCCATTCGCCCTTCGGCCAATACAACCGGGATATTCATGCTGCGAAAAATTTCAACAGGTACAGGTAATACTTTTCAAAAAAAGCAAGGAGAACTCCTTTTCTTTCGAGCTCTCCTTGCTTTTTTGTATTTTTTATGTAAGTATATTCCCCATGCTTTTCAGGCTGATACCTAAGGTTGAAGCATTATGCAACAACGCCGATGTGGTAGGCATAATCACGCCGGCGACACCCAATACAATCAGCACAGCATTGATGCCTACAATCATGCGATAATTTCTATGAATCCGTCTCATCATACCGTCACTCAAGTGTTTCAGCGTAATGATTTCGTACAGGCTGTCCGCCGCAATGGTAATATCCGCAATTTCTCTGGCAATCTCTGCCCCATCGCTAATGGCAATCCCCACATCTGCCGCCGATAATGCCGGTGAATCATTGATACCATCTCCAACCATAATGACCGTATGGCCTTTTGCCTTCTCCCTTTGAATAAAGTTCGCCTTATCCTCCGGCAGAACCTGGGAATCATATTCGTCCACGCCCACTTTTGCCGCAATGGCCGCTGCCGTATGGGCATTATCTCCCGTCATCATCACAACCTTACGGAAGCCTGTCTGCTTCAGAGAACGAATTACGCTTTCCGCTTCCTCCCGCAGGGGATCCTCAATACAAATAACCGCCGCCAGCTTTCCGTCCATGGCCAAATACAAATGGGAGTATTCCTTGGGCAGCGTGCGAAATCTCTCCCTCTGCTCCTCCTCAATGATACAACCCTCGTCCTCAAATACAAAATGCGCACTCCCGATAATCACCTTTTTCCCTTCAATGGAGGAGGCAATGCCATGGGCCACGATATATTCCACCTTCGTATGCATTTCTTCATGCTCCAGCCCCTTTTCTTTCGCCGCTGTCACCACCGCCTTCGCCATAGAATGGGGGAAATGCTCCTCCAAACAAGCGGCAATCCGCAGCATTTCCTCCTCCCTTTTCTCGCAGAAGGAATATACCGCCTTTACAGTAGGGCGAGCCTTTGTCAAAGTGCCTGTTTTATCAAACACAATGGTCTGTGCCTCTGCCACCGCTTCCAAATATTTTCCGCCCTTTACGGTAATATGGTAAAGGCTTGCCTCTCGTATGGCGGAAAGCACAGAAATGGGCATCGCCAGCTTTAAGGCACAGGAAAAATCCACCATCAGCACCGCCAATGCCTTTGCGGCATTTCTTGTCAATGCCCAAACCAATCCCGTACCCAAAAGGGTATAGGGCACCAGACAATCCGCCAAATGCTCCGCCCTGCCCTCTGCGGCGGATTTCAGTTTTTCCGAATCCTCTATCATGCTGACGATTTTTTCAAAGCGGGTAGTACCTGTGGTTTCCTTTACTTGGAGGATGATCTCACCCTCCTCCACCACAGTACCGGCATAAACATAGCCGTCCTTTTCCTTACGGACAGGCATGGCTTCTCCCGTCATAGAGGCTTGGTTGACCATGGCCTCGCCGCCACGGATGATGCCGTCAAAGGGAATGACGTTTCCCATACGTACCACCACACTATCTCCAACCTCCACTTCTGCGGCAGGTACCAAAACCTCCTGCCCCTCCCGCAAAAGCCACACTTTGCCGATCTGCAAGGACATACTTCTGGCCAAATCATCCACAGACTTTTTATGGGTCCATTCCTCCAATGTTTCGCCGACACCCAGCAAGTACATGACGGAACTTGCCGTATTCATCTCTCCACGGAAAACAGAAACACCGATGGCAACGGCGTCCAGCACACTGACCTCCAGCTTGCCCCTGCACAGGCTTTGCAGCCCTTTGCCTATGAATTTTACCGATTTTACAGCCGTAAACAACGCCCGCACAGCATAAGGAATAAACAGCTTCCCGCCAAAATGCAGCAATGTCTGCCGCAGCAGTCTTTCCCGATAGATGCAATTCAGCTCTCTGCCGGAGGCCGCCGCCAATGCCGTCGTAGCCTCTGCCTTTTCGTAGCAAAAGTCCTTCAGCCCCTGTATCACTGCCGACCTTTCTCCGGTAAAGCAAACCAAAGCATCTGCCGTCTGTTCATAGACCTTGGCCGATGTCACGCCGGGCAGCCGGTACAGATAGAAAAGCAAGTCATCTGCCTGTTTACAGGTCATTCTGTCCTGCAAAAAATGCACCCGAAGGCGACCTTTGATTTCATGCTTGATTTGAAAATCCATATGTTCACCTCACAAAAAAACGGGACCTTTTCAGCCCCGTTGCAATTTCTTTCCTTATTCTGCCTCGGCAGTTTTGCCGCTTTCTACGGAGCTTTTCTCCTGTTCGTAGCGTTCTTCGTTAATCTGCTTTGCTTCTGCCAAAATATCCTCTGCATTTTCCTGCACCACAGAGGTGGTTTTCATTACACAATCCTTCGCACGCAAAGCCGCCGCAACCCCATGGGTATATGCCTTTTTCGCATCTTTGCCGGAAAGCACCTTAATGCCGGCCGTCCCAAACAGCAGACCGCCTGCAAATACCGCCACCTTATCCCATTTGATTTTATGCAGGCAATTCAAAACATTCATGCAAATCCCTCCTTATTTATGCTGATAACCCGTCAGCATTGTCATGAAAAAACAGAATACACCGGCCCATGCCCAAAATTTATGATTTTTCATGGCAACCTCCTACTCTTATGGCTCTTTCGAGCAACTTCTGTCTGTAATTCTTCTGTTGGGTTAAGCATAGCAACCAGTCCTTGGATTAGTCAAATCTAACATAGGTTATTGAGAAATCTTCTCAAATTTCACTCGAATTTCTCAATGAAACGCTATCAATTCTCTCGTCTTTTTTCAGATACCCCAACGCCCGCAGGCCTTCCATCAGCGCCAAATTCCATTCCTGTTCACTCAGACGGCACTCCATGCCGTTTTGCAGCGTAATGATTGCCGCCGCTTCTATCGGGGCTTCCTCGGCATAGGAAATGCGATAGGCATTTTTCCGATCCATCACACCGATTTCCTCTAACATATGAAGGGTGCGATAAATTGTTGCCGGGCCAATTTTTTTATTGATTTTTGAAGCTTTATAATAAATTTCTTTACAGCTGTCACAATGGTTTTCCAAAATGACATCAAGCACGTCTACCCTTTGTTTTGTGACTCGAAATCCCTCGGCTCTTAATTTTTGCAAAATCAATTCTTTTTGGGTTTTTGTGTATGGTTCCCGCCGTTCCGCTTCTTCCGGTCTGATTTGTTTCGCTGTTTGCACCCTTCCCACCTCCTATCTTCACACCGTATCAGTAGTTTCCCTTGCCGATACATAGAAAGAGTTTCTAATGGTTAGTATAAACTAACATAAGTTAGTTGTCAATAACCACCGGCTTCCTACAAAAAGAAAAAGACGAGGAAGGCTCGTCTTTTCTTATGGAGGTATTGTTTCTGTTTGTTAGAATGAATTAGAATGAATAAAGTTTTGCGGGTTCCTGCGGGGCTCACTCCGCAGACCTCCTTCATTTGGTTAGTTTTAACTAACTTATGGGTTTATTATAGCAACCCCTTCTCCTACTGTCAATCACATATTTTTCTCAATAAGAATTTCTTATTGAGAAAATCCGTTTTGCCTCTCCATAAAAAAAGACCACGCAGAATTTCCTCCCGCATGGTCTTTGCATTAGCCGTCTTTTCTCATATTCACAGAGGCATTTTTGAATTTATCATGTACCGCTACCATAGCCGCATCTACATCATTACGGTCAATGAGCACTGTAATTTTAATCTCCGATGTGGAAATCATCTGGATATTCACGCCGGCATCGTACATCGCTTCAAAAAACATCGCCGCAACACCGGGGTTTGTTGCCATACCCGCACCCACAACAGACAGCTTCGCTACATTTTCATCATGCACAATCTCCTGTGCCGTCAAGCGCGCTTTATGCTTCTCCAGAGCCTTCAGGGCAATATCCAAATCGTCCTGCCCGATGGTAAAGGAGATATTCTGCAGGCCGTCATGCCCATTGGATTGCAGGATAATATCTACACTTACCTTTTCCTTCGCCATCAGCGAAAAAATCTCAAAGGCCTTACCCGGCTCGTCCTTAATCCCCATAATCGAGATACGGGAAACATTTTTATCTGCCGCAACGCCGCTTACCAGCATTCTTTCCATCTTACAGTCCTCCTTCACCTCTGTGCCTTCCGCATCTGTCATGCTGGAACGCACCACCAGCTTCACATTGTATTTTTTCGCTATTTCCACAGAACGGCAGTGGAGCACCTTCGCCCCTAAAGACGCCAACTCCAACATTTCGTCATAGCTGATTTCATCCATTTTTCTTGCATCGGGTACCACCCGTGGGTCCGCTGAATAAACACCGTCCACATCAGTATATATTTCGCAAATATCCGCATTCAAAGCCGCCGCCAATGCCACAGCAGAGGTATCGGAGCCGCCTCTGCCCAGCGTGGTAATATCCCCCAGCTGGTTCACGCCCTGAAACCCTGTCACCAGAACGATATTCCCCCGCTCCAGTTCGTTTTCAATTCGCTCTGTCTGGATTTTGCGGATTTTTGCATTGCTATA
>JAFWWO010000009.1 GCA_017523325.1 Anaerotignum sp.
AAAAATCAGGGACTGCTCTTATGGGGCGGTGTCGGAACCGGAAAAAGCTTCTTTGCCGGATGTATTGCCAACGGACTGATAGAGAAGGAAATCCCGGTACGGATGACCAACTTCGCGGAGATTCTGAATGATCTTATGGGGAGTTACGAAGGTCGAAACGAGTATGTCCGCCATCTGACCAACAATTATTCTCTGCTGATCATCGATGATCTGGGTATGGAGCGTAATACGGAGTTTGCACTTGAACAGGTCTATAACGTGATCGACAGCCGCTGGCGCGCAAAGAAGCCGTTGATCGTCACCACGAACCTGTCAATCGAGCAGATACAGAATGCGCAGGATATGCCGCACGGACGTATCTATGATCGTTTGGGTGAGATGTGTGTGCCGATACGCATCCATGGAAAAAGCATGCGCGCGGAGAAAGCAAAACAGAACATGGAAAGCTTCAGACAACTGGTTTGACAAAGGGGAGGCGCTTATGGAGAAACAGGCAAAAACGATGGAACAGCAGACAGAAAGGATCCCCGATTGCGTGACCCAGGTCCGCAAGGGCAACAAGATCATCACGGCGCGGGGATTCTTTAATACCACCGCAAAGGAATCCGCAGTAGAGAAGATCGAACGTCTTATCCGGATGGAAGGAGAGGCAAGCGGGTTTTGAGGACAGAACGCGACAGCGGTCATGTCGTATCTGACATGACCGCCGGATTCACAAGATTATGCTCCATGTGCTTTGCAGTATTCCTGTATTGCCTGAAAAGCGAACTCGCCGGTTCCTTCGCCGCCCGCTGCGTCGATGTTCTCGGTGAACTCACCGCCGCCGGCATAAAGACGTCCGAGACCGGAAAATATCTGCGGGGTACAGTTGTAGTAGTGTTCCGTGATGAACGCGCGCAGCTCTTCTATGACCTTTTGGACTTTTTTGGAAGAAGGCTCAAGGGAACGCATTTTCCCAAGCCGCTTAAAGAACTGCATCATATCTTCCGCCAACTGTTTGTTGTCTTTTTTGGTGCGATGCTTGTTCTTTTTCTCAAATTCTTTCCAGGCGTCCGTTTCGCCATAGGATTCTTTTGCACGCTTCACGTATTCGTCGAGTTTGGTTTCATCGAACTGCTCGAAGTCTGCTTTTGTGATATTGACATCCATGTGGTTTACTCCTTTCAGCAATATGCCCTGTGCAAGTGTTATCAGGTTCTCCAGATGCTCTTTTTTCATGGAGAGCAGCTCGATGTGCTGCTTCAATGCTTTGTTCCGGTCGAAGCTTTTACTGTTCAAGATCGATTTGATCTCGTCCAGCGGAAACTCCAACGTCCGAAAGAGCATGATCTGCATCAGCTTCTCCAGTGCCGCTTCATCGTACAGACGATATCCGGCATCAGAGTGGGATGTGGGTGTCAGCAAGCCGATCTTGTCATAGTGATGCAGCGTGCGGACACTCAGTCCTGTAATCTTGCTTACTTCGTTTACTGTCATCATGGTTTTTGCTCCTTTCACCGCCGGTCGGTAAGACAACTATAAACCATGACGTAAGGTAAGGGTCAACACTTTTTTGAAAAAATTTTTGT
The DNA here is from genome assembly GCA_017523325.1 of Anaerotignum sp. Taxonomy (GTDB): domain Bacteria; phylum Bacillota; class Clostridia; order Lachnospirales; family Anaerotignaceae; genus Anaerotignum_A. The sequence goes on from JAFWWO010000009.1 coordinate 1,569, forward strand.
GCATCATTCCAAGTAGGCAGATAGCCATGGATCGTGGTACTATGGAAGGACGGAAACGCGAATCTGTGGCTGTCGGAACAGGAGGTATATTTGAAAAGACAGCCGAAAGAACTTATCACAGCCCTTTACGAAAGGCTCTCGCGCGACGATGAGCTGCAGGGCGAAAGCAACAGCATCCAGAACCAGAAGTGTATGCTTGCTGCCTACGCCGAGGAAAATGGATACACCAACATCCGGCACTACACCGACGCCCCTGTAATAATAGGACTAATAAACTGAAGGCTCAAAAAAGTGCTGGAAATCCAGCGTTTTTGAGCCTTTTCACATAAACGTGCTGGTAAACGTACACGGCGGCGGCTTTACAGGCCAGGCCGGTGCAATCAGACACGGCATCTCCAGAGCACTGCTTCAGGCAGACGGTGATTATAGACCTTCCCTGAAGAAAGCAGGCTTCCTGACAAGAGACCCTCGTATGAAAGAAAGAAAGAAATACGGTCTCAAGGCAGCAAGACGTGCGCCTCAGTTCTCCAAGAGATAATCATCTGGACGAAAAAATCCCGCAGATTTGGAAATTCATTTCTGCGGGATTGTTTTGTTTTATTATGGAATGATTTCTGTGGGTCAAATTATTCTCCTTTGCCTTGTATCCGCCTTAACTTTAGCATGGCAAACACAAACCCGCCGCCATAGATCAATATGGCCGATACAGCTATCCAACGGGGCATCTCACCGGTAATTTTTGTTTTTAGCAGGCAAAGCAGCATCAGCCCGCCGCTGATCAGGGCGCAAAGCCCTATTGTTCTTAAGAGTTTGCCCACAGCTTGCGCCGTTTCTCTGTTTTCGCAGTATTCCTTTAATAATTCCGAACGGCTTTCTGCAATCAGCTTCCCCTGAAAGAGGAAAAAACCGGAAATACCAAACATAACGATACTAAAAATCAGCATAATACCCCTCTTTTCTCTTGCAGTGTATCATATCGTGGCGGGAAAGGCAAATCCGAAAATGATTGACATATCAAAGGGAAGGGGTATACTAATAGCGGAAACCATGAAATTTTGAAACGAAATCTATTAGGAGATGAGAGAAATGAGTGAAAGCTGTTCCCATAACTGCGGCAGCTGCAACAGTAATTGCGGCAGTCGTAAGCCGGCGGATTTTCTGGTGCCGCCCAACGCCCATAGCAATATCAAAAAAGTCATTGCCGTTGTCAGCGGGAAAGGTGGCGTAGGGAAATCCATGGTAACCTCTTCCCTATCCGTATTGACCAACAGAAAGGGCAGAAAAACGGCAATACTAGATGCAGATATTACAGGGCCGTCCATTCCCAAAGCCTTTGGCATGAAGGATAAGGCATATGGCAACCGCTTGGGTATGCTGCCCTGCGAAACGAAAACGGGCATCGAAGTTATGTCGGTGAATTTATTGCTGGATAATGATACAGACCCTGTTGTTTGGCGGGGGCCTGTTATAGCGGAAACGGTAAAGCAGTTCTGGAAGGACGTACTTTGGGGCGATGTGGATTATATGTTCATTGATATGCCCCCCGGCACAGGCGATGTGCCTCTGACCGTATTTCAGTCCATCGCCATTGACGGCATTATCATTGTAACCTCTCCCCAGGAATTGGTGGGTATGATTGTGGATAAAGCGGTAAAAATGGCAGAGAGAATGAATGTGCCGATTTTGGGTATTGTGGAGAATCTGTCTTATTTTGCCTGTCCTGATTGTGGAGGTATTCATAAAATATTCGGTGAAAGCCATATTGAGGAGATTGCGGCAAAGCATAACATTCCCGTTGTGTGCAAGCTGCCCATTGACCCCCATATCGCCGCCAGGTGCGATAGAGGGGAAGCGGAGGAGTTTGCAGGGGATTGGTTAGACCCTATGGTGGATTTTTTGGAGAAAATTTGACGGAGGGAGCAGCATGAAAACAAAAATTGCAGTGCCTTATGAAAAGGGAGAAATATATCAGCATTTCGGGCATACGGAAGCCTTTCAATTCTATACCGTAGAGGATGGCAAGGTATTGGATACGAAGCTGGTACCTACCAATGGAAGCGGCCACGGACTGTTGGCGGATTTTCTCTTGCTCAACGGTGCATCTGTGGTGATTTGCGGCGGCATCGGCGGCGGTGCAAAAACGGCATTGGCAGAAAAGGGGATTGCACTGCGTGGCGGTGTCAGCGGCAATGCGGACGAGAGGGTGGCAGAGTATCTGAACGGCACGTTGGAATATCATGCAGCGGCGGAATGTAACCACCACGACCACCATGAGGAAGGGCATCACTGCGGCGGAAGCTGTCATTGATAGGGAAAAGAGGGTTTTGCAGACTCTCTTTTTTTATTTAGGGAGCTTTTGGCATAAGAAAAAGAATGGGGACCTGCTGTTGTGCATAGTGTAGGTAAGGGGACGGTGCAGATAGTCAGACAAGGCGAAAGAAAAATACGTTGTTTTGGTTGCTTGCGGAGGCAAAAATGGGCATATATTGTGCATAGCTATCAATATCAAAACAAAATAGATTGCTATTTTGCACAATTCGGTAAAAAATAGAATTTGCGTTTTCGGAAACTCAAAAATAAGTCAAAAAAACCGGAAAAAGGGCTATTTTTGTGCTGAATGATGGAAATAGAAAAGACAATGGATTTATATTTCGATGAAATTAGTGATTTTTTACAAAGTCAAAGAGAAGGTAGCAGTAGGGCTGAATTCATAAAAATGATGTAAAATAATGCGACTGAATTCATATAAATTGTGCGATATTGTTGTAAACGCAAAAGGGAGTATGCGAACTACTATAAAAAAGTGCTTGTTTTTTTGCGGAAAAAGTGTAAAATAGTTATCAGGTAATAGAGTCCGAACGTTTTTCTCGATTTTCTTTCAGAAAAGAATATTTCTCGTTTATTCGTGGGGACGGGGCTTTTCTGAAATATGGTGAGAATACATATGGATTCTAACCGCGAAATTATACTTTATTATTATTTATGGGGAGGGAATTTATAACATGGAAGCTTTTAACAATTTTGTTTCCACCATCAACGGGTTTGTATGGGGTCCTGTTATGCTGATTCTGCTGATTGGTACCCATGTATACCTGACAATCAGAACTCGTTTCATTCAGAGAAAGACATTCACAGGTGTGAAGCTGTCTGTTACACCCGATACAGAAGCAGCCGGTGACGTATCCGGTTTCGGTGCTTTGGCGACAGCTTTGGCAGCAACCATCGGTACCGGTAACATCGTAGGTGTTGCTACGGCTATCGGCATGGGTGGTCCCGGTGCTGTATTCTGGATGTGGTTCACAGGGCTTTTGGGCATGGCTACAAAGTTCGGTGAAGCAACACTGGCAGTTAAGTACAGAGTAAAAGCAAAAGACGGCTCTTTCATTGGTGGTCCTATGTACGCTCTGGAAAGAGGTCTGGGTCAGAAATGGCTGGGCGTTCTGTTCGCTCTGTTCACAGGTTTTGCCTGCTTCGGTATCGGTAACATGACACAGGGTAACTCCATTGCAGAATCTGTTAAGGGTACATTCGGTATTCCCAAGGTTGCAACAGGCGTTGTTCTGATGGTTCTGACAGGTCTGGTTATTCTGGGCGGCGTTAAGTCCATCTCCAAAGTATGCGAAAAGCTGATTCCTTTCATGGCAGGTTTGTATATTTTGGGTTGTGTTATCATTCTGTTCTTGAACGCTTCTTACGTTCCTGCAGCTTTCTCAGCAATTGTTAAAGGTGCGTTCAATCCTGAGGCTGCCGGTGGCGGTTTTGTAGGTGCAACAATGGTAATGTGTATTCGTGCCGGCGTATCTCGTGGTTTGTTCACAAACGAATCCGGTCTGGGTTCTGCGCCTATCGTTGACGCTGCTGCGGCAACAAGAAACTCTTCTCGTCAGGCGTTGATTTCCATGTCCGGCGTATTCTGGGATACTATCGTTATCTGCTTGATCACAGGTCTGGTTCTGGTTTCTTCTATCCTGAAAGACCCCGTTGGTATGGAAGGTCTGGTAGGTGCAAACCTGACGGCAGGTGCGTTCAGTGCGATTCCTAAGCTGGGTCCTGCGGTATTGACATTCGGTCTGATCACATTCGCATGGTCTACAATTCTGGGCTGGAGCTACTATGGTGAAAGAGCATGGGTTTACCTGGTAGGCGTTAAGGCAATCATGCCTTTCCGTATTGCTTGGACGATCGTTGTATTGGTAGGCTGCTCCATCGCTCTGGACGTTGTATGGAATGTAGCGGATACTCTGAATGCGATGATGGCATTCCCCAACTTGGTTGCTCTGCTCGGTCTGAGCGGCGTTATCGCAAGCGAAGCAAAGAAATATATCTGGGACAACAACCTGGATGCTTGGTCTGATGACGAAATTCCTCAGTTGGATAAATAATTGTATTGATTACCCACGAAAGGAAGGGCGGCAAAAATGCCGCCCTTTTTTATGCCTGAAATAAGGGGAACTATCCACCTGCTTAGGGGGCTATTGCAAAACGATGTTCGGGCAGCGGCAGAGTTTTGGAAATGCTTTGACCGATTTCATGGCATTTTATTTCCCTTTACCGATACCCACAAAAAAAGCGTATATCTTTTGATATACGCTTTTTTTCCGTGAGTGACATGATTCGAACACGCGACCTTCTGATCCGTAGTCAGACGCTCTATCCAGCTGAGCTACACTCACATATTGAATTGGCACGGTTACTATCATACTAGAAGGGCGTTGGTTTGTCAAGAGGTTTTGAAAATAAAAATATTGCCTTTGTGGAAATAGGGGGTATGATTTCCCGATTGCCTTTTCGCCGGTTCTGCCCACCGGATTATCCAATGAAGTGCCAAAGAGATCTGCAATTTTGACGGGAATTTCCGGATTAGGTGCCTTTGGCATCAACTTCGTAATTTTGGTATACTTTTTCTGTAATGCCCCCATATACCGCCACTTCCCATTGGAAAGACCGGCTTTTTTGCCCCCATAAAGCCGTTAGACTCTATGGGGTTCAAAGTTCGCTGTCCTTGGAAGCGGCAAAAAGCTCGCTGGCCGCCTTACGGGAACGCCGCACCAGCTTACGGGGGATTTTGGTAATCCCCTTGGCTGCCTTTGCCCCGATGACAAGGGGAATAATGGGCGTAGCGATTTTACGGGGGTGTTCTCCGCTATCCAGTATATTTTGGTAAAGCTGTTCCACGCTGTCAGCAAATGTTTCCACAGAGAGTGCTTTCATAGCTTCCATGGAAGCGGCGGAAAGGCGCTGAGCGAGGGCGGTATCCGTCAGTACGCGGTATAGCAATTGGGGCAAATCTGCCTCATGCTCAAAGAGAAGGCCTGTTTCCCGGTCGGTGATGATATTTTCGATACACTCGTCCTTTTTGGCAACTACGGGAATACCGCCTGCCATGGCCTCGGCAAAGGTCAGCCCTTGGGTTTCGGAAACAGAGGCACTGCAAAATACATTGCCCAGCTGATAATATTTCCCAATTTCCGTCCAAGGCTTGCCGCCGGTGAATATGATATGCTCTCCTACACCGATGGAATGGGCAAGGGCGTTGAGGTTTTCCGCTTCGTTGCCTTCGCCGACAATGACCATTTTGGCTTCCGGCAGTTTTTCCAGTAGGGCAGGCAGGGCTTTGATGACCACATCAATGCTTTTTTCTTTTGCAATACGCCCGATGGAGAGGATAACGGGAGTATCTGCTTCCAGCCCCAGTTCATGGCGAAGGGCCAGTATTTCCCGGGGGTCAAAACGGTCTTTTTGGAAGTTGCTGGTGTTGATGCCTGTGGGGATAACAGAAATGGGTTTTGTGACGCCGTAGCTTTGCAATAGATGCTCCGTTTTGCGGGTCGGTGCAATAACGTCCATAGCGGTATTGCAGAACATACGGCTGAAATCCCGTGCCATTTCTTGGGTAATGATGTGTCCCCCGCCGATGTAATGGACATAATCCTCATACATGGTGTGGTAAGTATGTACCATAGGGATTCCGTTGGTAGTAGAAATCAGTTTTCCCAAAAAGCCCAGGGAAAACTCCGTTTGGGTATGGATGATATCCAAATCCAGCTTACGGATTTTCATGAGCAAATGGGGCGGGCAGATATAGCCTGCACGGTAATTCTGTACAAATACAAAGGGAATGCTGGGCAAACGAAAGACGTTTGGTTCCTCTTGGGTATGCTTACAGCGGGGATCCGATGGGGTGAAAATATACACCTGATGGCCTCGCTCTTCCAAAGCGTGGGATAGGGTCCGTATGGACGTTGCCACACCGTTGAGTTGTGGGAAATATGTATCAGAAAAAATACCGATTTTCATATATAACCTCCTTTGCCGTCTGCCAAAGTGTCACGCAGGGGCAATCGTGAAATCTCTATTCTGTATCAGTTCATAAGCATTTTAATATAGAACGCCAAATTTGACAACAGAGAAAATGTTAGGAATTTCATAAGATTTTATGAAGAAAAAGAGAGATTTTTGCAGAAACGGCCAAAGATGTGATATACTCAAGGACAGAAAGCATGATATGCAAACAAGGGGAAAGAGAAGAAAGCCTATGGAAACCCAATTGAATGAAAACCAAAAAGCGGCAGTCCGCCATGAAGAAGGCCCTATGTTGGTATTGGCAGGCCCCGGCAGTGGGAAAACCACCGTATTGCTTTGCCGTATTCATCATATTTTGGAACGGGGATTGGCGGAGCCGGCACAAATTCTGGCGCTGACCTTTTCCAGAGCCGCAGCGGAGGAAATGAAGGAGCGATTCCGCAGGGATTACGGCAGGGAAGGGGTGTCCTTTGGCACCTTCCACAGCATCTTTTTTCGGATACTGCGCAGCAGATACGGCTGGGGCGTGGAGCGGGTGCTACAGGAGGAAGAACGCCGCCAAATCCTGCGGCATATTCTGGAGGGGACCGATTGGGAGATACCTGATATGGAGGAGTATATCACCCAGTTTTTCACCCAGCTGGCGATTTTGAACAGCGAATTATGCCCATTAGCCGCTTTCGAGCCAACGGGGCTTGCGGCAGAGGAGTTTCGGCGGCTGTACCACGCTTACGAGGGATATAAGGAACGCCATGAAAAAATGGACTTTGATGATATGCTACTGCATTGCTATCACCTGCTGCGGGAGGATCGGGAGGCAAGAGGCTATTGGCAAAATCGTTTTCGGTTTGTTCTGGTGGACGAGTTTCAGGACGTTAATAAGGTGCAGTTCGCCTGCCTGCGTATGCTCTGTCAGCCCCATGAGAACCTGTTTGTGGTGGGGGACGATGACCAGAGCATTTACAGCTTTCGTGGGGCGAGGCCGGATTTTTTACTGGATTTTCGCAAACTCTACCCAAGGGCAGAAACCGTTACGCTGAATATCAATTACCGTTCCACGGAACGGATTATCTCTCTGGCGGAACGGGTCATTTCCCATAACAAAAATCGTTTCCATAAAGGAATGAAAGGCACGGGTACCGACGGCGATAAGGTGACCTTCTTTCTGGCAGAGGATACGGCCAAGGAGGCCGAGTGCATCGGAGAGAAAATCGCCGCCCTTTTGGACGAAGGCATCCCTTTGGAGGAAATTGCAGTGATTACCCGCACCAATTTACAGAGCGGTACCTTTGCCAGAGAATTATACCGCAGGGGGATTCCTTATGTTTTGCGAGATGGGGGCAGGAATATCTACGAACACTGGATTGCCAAGGACTTGCTGGCGTATTTGCTGCTGGCGGAGAATGATGCCACCGATACGGCATTACGGCGGATATTGAATAAGCCAAAACGCTACATAGGCAAGGAATTGTTGGCAGAGGCGGAACAGATGCCTTATCCCTTGTTTCGGAGCTTTTTTGCTTGCCCCTCCTTACAAAAATGGCAGGAGAGCCATTTGGAGAATTTACGGGCAGATTTGGAACATATCCGGCAGAAAAGCCCTTACGACGGATTGAAATATGTGCGTAAGGTCATTGGATACGACGAATATCTGGAGGAATTTGCCGCATACCGCAGAACCAGCCCACAGGTATTATGGGAGATTGCCGATGAAATCATGGAAACCGTCAAATATGCCGCCGATGCAAAGGCGGTGCGGGATATGCTGGAGGAAATGAGCCGACAGACCAAAACGACCCGCAAAGGAAATGGCAACGGCGTGGCACTGATGACGATGCATGGTGCCAAAGGATTGGAATTTCAGGCGGTATTTTTGCCTACTTTGATAGAGGGAGTTGTGCCCCACGAAAAAGGGCTCATTGCAGGACAGTCGGAGGAGGAAAGACGGCTGTTTTATGTCGCTATGACGCGGGCCAGGGAAAAGCTCTGTCTTTCCTGTGTAGGCAGCAGGTATGGGAGAGAAACGGAGCCCTCTCGCTTTCTGGCAGAGCTTGGGCTGGATATCAAAGCCTTATTTGAAAAGGGGAAATAATTGTTTGCATAGATAGAGGGTGAGAATATGAAACGGTCCCAAAAACAAACATGGAAGAGAAGAGCCGTTGCCCTTATGGCTATTTTTGTGGCACTGGCTATGGTGCTGAGCTTGGCGGCACCGTTTTTCAGCTACGGCATATCGTAGGAATGTCCTTGACGATACGGCGATTGCATGATGTTGGATACCTGTGCATAATCATGTAATAAAAATGTAACGAAATTTATTGGAATTGATATTGTAATTTGATGAATACTCCGTTATGATAAAGAAAGTTGCATTTTTATGGCAGATATTGTCGTTGGATTGAAAAAAGGGATTTTTTTTCTACTGACGGGTAGTATTTCATTATGACAGAAGGCAAAACAGGGGGCGACATAGTTGGAACAGGAAACAAGACCAAGACATACCGAAAAAGAAGGCAATAAACTGTTCGGGAATAAAAAGGTTTGGCTGATTCCCTTGATTGTGGCGGCAGTGGCTGCCGGCGGCGTGGGTGTTTATATGCACACCAATCGGCAAAAGGTACAGGAACTGCTGCGGGCGGAGGGTATCTATCACGGCATTACCATTGACGGCACCAGCGTAGAAGGTCTGAGCGAGGCGGAAGCGGTAGCCCTTTTGAAAGGGAAATATCAGGAGCAAATCGGCGGACAGGTGTTGACACTCTACTATGGTGAAAATACAGAGGATACATGGGAAATTCCCTTTCGGGAAATCGGCGCAGGCTATGATGTGGAAGGGGCTGTCAAAAAGGCCTATCTGCTGGGCAGAGAAGGTACCGAAAAGGAACGCTTTGCCATCGGTTCCGATTTGCTCAGAAACGGCGAGGATATTGAAGTGGTATATTCCTATGACGAGGAAATGATGAAAACAAAGCTGGAGGAAGTGGCAGAGGAATTTGACCGTCCGGCGGAAAACAGCCAGATTTCCAGAGTCAACGGCAAATTCAATATTACCCCGGAGAAACAGGGCCGTGCTATGGAAAAAACAAAAACGGCAGAAAATATTGCCGCAGTATTGGAGAGCGAGGCCAGCGGCAGTGCGGAAATTGTGGCAGAGGTGACGGAGCCTAAGGTGACGGCGGCAGATAATGAACACGTAACCGACTTGATTGGTACCTTTTCCACCACATACGGTGCAGGGGATAAAAACAGAAACAATAACCTTGAGGTAGGCTGTCGTTATATCAATGGCACCATCGTTGCGCCGGGAGATGTGTTCTCGGCAAATGTGGAGCTGGGTTCCCAGACGGCTGAAGGCGGGTACCGTAATGCAGGGGTATATTCCAACGGCAAGGTGGAGCAGGGCATGGCAGGCGGCGTATGCCAGATTACCACAACGGTGTATAATGCGGCACTTATGGCGGAATTGGAAATTGTGGAACGTCACCCCCATTCCATGACCGTAGGCTATGTGTCTTTGGGCAGAGATGCCGCCGTGGCAGGAACTTATAAGGATCTGAAAATCAGGAATAATACGGAATATCCCATTTTGATAGAAGCCAGTGCCGGCGGTGGCAAGCTAAACGTCAATATTTACGGCCATGAGGTTCATTCTGCGGGCAGAAAGGTAGAGTTTGAAACGGTTTACGAAGGCACCATTCCCAAGCCTGCTGAAGTGGTGAAATACGACCCCGAACTTCCGGAAGGCGAGAGAAAGGTGACTGCCAATGGGAAGACAGGCAGTAAAGTCAGCGTTTATAAAAAAGTATATCAAAACGGAAAGCAAGTCAGCAATGAATGGTTTAGCAGTTCCACTTACCGTTCTACGGCGGATCAGGTAACCATAGGTACCAAAAAGATAGAGCAGCCTGCGGAAGAAACGCCGACGGAAACACTGACGGAGGTTCCGGCAAGTGCGCCTGTGGAAACAGAAGAAACCCATGAATTTTAATGAACAGAGCCTCTGCCTGTGGAAATGCACCTTCCCGGACAGAGGTTTTTTGCAAAAATTAGGAAGGAGGGAACGACCATGTTTGAAATCGGCAAGATACCGCCGGAAATACTGGAAAAAATCGTAATGGAGCCGATGAGAAATCACGCCATTCGGCGAAAAGATGTGGCTTTGCGCCCCAAAACAGGGGAGGATTGCACCGCTGTGGATATGACGGGGGAATACTGTGTCCTTTCCACAGACCCCATTACGGGAGCGGCGAAGGATATTGGGTATCTGGCGGTACAAATTAACTGCAACGATATTTATGCCGCCGGTGCAGAGCCTGTGGGGATTTTGCTGACGGTGCTTCTGCCGCCGAAAAGTGAGGAGTCCTTGCTGGAGGAGATTATGGACGGCGCTTTCCGAGGGGCTCGGGAGCAGAACATAGAAATTCTGGGCGGACATACGGAGGTCACCGATGCGGTTTGCAAGCCATTGGTATCGGCGGCGGTCATTGGGAAAAGCCGCCAACGGCGGGTGCTTTCCACCGGCGGCGCAAAAGCAGGACAGGATATTGTTATGACCAAATGGGCCGGCACCGAAGGAACGGCAATTTTGGCGAAGGAATGGGAGGCGGAGCTGAAAGCCTATTTGACGGCAGAGGAATTGGAAAATGCCTTACAGCTAAAGGAGTTCCTGTCTGTGGGGAAGGAATCGGAGATTGGGTGTGCCAATGGAGCCACTGCCATGCACGATGCTACCGAGGGGGGTATCCTTGGTGCGGTATGGGAGGTGGCGGAATGTTCCGGTACGGGGGTTGAGGTATGGCCGGATCGGATTCCCGTGAGAGAAGAAACGAAGAAAATTTGCGGACTGATGGGGATTGATGCCTTGCGGCTGATTTCCAGCGGTTCTCTGATATTGACGGCAGAAAACGGTATGGAATTGGTGGAGAAATTGGAGCAAGCCGGAATTGCCGCCGCTGTAATCGGCAAAATTACGGAAAAAGACAGAGTTATGCTTTCCGGAGGAGAGCGGTTCCCCTTGGAGGAGCCAAAGAGCGATGCGTTATATGACGCAAGGCTTGGAAAGCCGACGGGGAAAGGAGGTCAGGCGAAGTGAAGGATTTTGTGGCAAAGCGCATACAGGATATGGAATGGTCCGGCATACGAAAATTTGCGGATATTGCGGCACAGGTGCCGGACGCCCTTTCCCTTTGTGTGGGAGAGCCGGATTTTAAGACGCCGGATCGGGTACGGCGGGCTGCCATTGTCTCTTTGGAGGAGGGGAAAACTCGTTACACCATGAATATGGGACTGCCGGAGCTGCGGGCTGCCATTGCCCATTATATGGAGCGGCGCTTTGGCTTGCGGTATGACCATGCCCAAGAGATTTTATGCACCATCGGGGCATCGGAGGCCATAGATGTGGCACTGCGAACCATTGTGGAGCCGGGGGACGAAATTTTGGTGGTGGAGCCGTCCTATGTGGCATACAAGCCCGCCATTACACTGGCTTACGGTGTGCCTGTGGTGGTTACCACAAAGGCGGAAAATAAATTTCGGCTGATGCCTGAGGAATTGGAGGCTGCGATTACGCCAAAAACAAAGGCGATTATTTTACCTTATCCCAATAACCCCACCGGTGCCATTATGGAAAAAGAGGATTTGGAGCGATTGGTGCCTGTGATTTTACGCCATGATTTATTGGTGATTTCCGACGAGATTTACGCCGAGCTGACCTATGGCGGGAAAAATCATTTCTCCATTGCCGCACTGGAGGGTATGGCGGATAGAACCATTGTATTAAACGGCTTTGCAAAGTCCTTTTCCATGACCGGCTGGCGGCTGGGGTTTGCTGCAGGTCCTGCACCTTTGATTCAGGCCATGCGAAAGGTACACGCCTATGTGATTATGTGCGCGCCCTCTGTCAGTCAATACGGAGCCATAGAAGCATTGGGGGACGATGCTCTTTGTGACGAGGATATTGCCCGTATGCGGGAGGCCTATGATAAGCGGCGGCAATATCTATTGGAAGAACTGAACCGCTTGGGAATGACCTGCTTTGCGCCGGAAGGGGCATTTTATGTATTTCCGTCCATTGCATTGACAGGACTGTCTTCGCAGGAATTTTGCCGGCGGCTGGTGCAGGAAGCCGGTGTGGCAGTAGTACCGGGAGATGCCTTCGGCAACAGCGGGGAAGGCTTTGTACGGATTTCCTATGCGTACAGCATGGAGGAATTGCAAGCCTGCATAGAAAAAATAGAAGGCTTTTTGCGGAAGTTAGGCTGTATTTGAGGAAAGGCAGGAGGATTTTACTATGGAAGAAAAGCTGAAACAATTAAAGGAATGGATCGACGACAGTCATAATATTGTTTTTTTTGGCGGCGCCGGCGTTTCTACGGAAAGCGGTATCCCTGATTTTCGCGGGGAAAAAGGGATTTTTCAGGCAATCAGTGAATACGGTGTGCGTCCGGAGGTCATATTAAGCCATAGCTTTTTTGAACAAAATCCGGAGGTTTTTTTCAAATATTATAAGGAAACTCTGCTGTATCCCGATGCGAAGCCCAACGACTGCCATAAGGCATTGGCTAAGTTAGAGGAAATGGGCAAGCTAAAGGCGGTTATCACCCAGAATATCGATGATTTGCACCAAAAGGCCGGCAGTCAGAATGTACTAGAGCTGCACGGCACCCTTTACAAAAATTATTGCTTGCAATGCGGCAAAAAATTTCCGCTGGAATATGTGACGGCGGATAAGGGGATTACCCGCTGCGATGCTTGCGGCGGCATTGTGCGGCCCGATGTGGTGCTATATGAGGAAAGCCTGAATGGCTATACGCTGGAGGCATCGGTGGATTTTATCAGCAAGGCAGATGTATTGATTGTGGGCGGCACGAGCCTGAATGTATACCCGGCGGCAGGGCTGCTGAATTATTACAGGGGCAATAAGCTGGTGCTCATCAATAAATCGGCTACACCTTACGATAATAAAGCTTCCCTGGTTATTGCGGAGAATATCGGAGAGGTGTTCCGCAGGGTCGTTTTGGAAGGATAAGGCAGCAATATAAATGGGAAAAAGCCTTGAAGATCAGGCTTTTTTTCGTTGTATAAAAATTTTTGAAAAAAGTCAAAATAATGCTTGACATTGAGATATGTCTTTGTTAAAATAAATTCTGCACTGCGAAAGTGCTGTGAACTTTGAAAATAGAATAGCGTAGATGAACACACAACCCATAGTCAATTC
>JAFWWO010000010.1 GCA_017523325.1 Anaerotignum sp.
CGTTCGTTCGTTCGTTCGTTCGTTCGTTACGATTATGCACATTTTCGCCGTTTTGTCAAGCATTTGCATCATTTTTTCCTCGCTGATTCCTGCCAAATCTAAAAATATACCGATACATTTGCATTATAGCATATCCATAAATCACCCGCAAGGTATTTTGGGAAAGAAATCCCATGCCGAGGCGGAATTATTGTTCGTTTTCTTTTGTCTTTGCCTCATGCTCATTGCGATAATGGCTCATCAGCCCGTGGAACAGTTCCATCGCCGTAGGCGGCGTAAAGCTGATGGCGTTTGCCCCTGCCGCAATGGTTTTTCGTATGCTTTCTCTCGTAGGGCCGCCGGTGGCAATAATCGGTACATCGGGGTAACGCTCCCGTATGATACGGACAACCTCCGGCGTGCGAGATGCAGCGGAAATATTCAGAATACCGGTACCGGCATTCAAGCGGGCATCAATATCCGTATTTTCATCCAGAACCGTAACCACAATGGGGATATCCACCACATTGTAGATATGTTCAATCACAGAGTTCGCAGTCGGTGCATTGACCACAACCGCCATAGCGCCTAAAGCCTCAGCGTCCTTCGCCAGCATCACCACTCTGGCTCCTGTGGTGGTACCGCCGCCAACGCCGCAAAATACCGGCAGGCTGGAGGTAGAAACAATAGCATCGGCAATAATCTGCTGTGGCGTAAAGGGATATACCGCTAAAACGGCATCGGCATTACAATTTCGTATAATGGCAATATCTGTCGAAAATATCAAGGATTTGATACGCCTGCCCATGATAACGATACCGCTGGCGGCGTATATTTCTTCCGGCATAGTCACGATATGTTTTCTCAATCTTGCAGAAATATGAGGCACTTTCTTTTCCGAAGGTATTCTTTTGGTATGCATGGAAGCCTCCTTTCTTTGTAAAGGGGATGTCTTTCTGTATCATGGTACTTTATTATAACGATTTTATCGACAAAGTGTCAAGAAAGACCAAACCGTAAAATTCGACATGGCATAGTCGGTGATTTATTTGGTTTTACCAATAAAAAAAGAGAATTCCGAAAAGAATCCTCTTTTTCCACGTTGGTAGTTGTGATACGTTCAGCCAAACGAAAATTCAGCTGTTTTAAAATACTTATTTATACTGATGCAGTACATGGTCTACAATACCGACAATTTTGCCGCCTTCCATGTAAACACGAGGCACACGTTTTGTCAGTACGCAAGGCAGTTCATAGTTAATGGTACCCAGAATTTCTGCCATGTCATCAAATGTAACAGCCTTATCCCCATCTCTGCCGACTACGATAACCTCATCGCCCATTTTTACATTGGGAATACCGGTTACGTCAATCATCAGCTGATCCATGCAAACACGGCCTACAACAGGTGCATACTGTCCGTTTACGATCATTTTTGCTTTGTTGGATAATGCACGGTTATAGCCATCTGCGTAACCAATGGGAACGGTTGCAATTACACGGTCTGTTTCTGCCGTATATGTTCTGCCGTAGGAGAGCTGTGCGCCGGCTTTTACATGCTTAATCAGACCAATACTTGTTTTTACAGTCATCAAAGGCTTCAGGTCAATTCTGCCTTCGCATTCACCGGAAGGAAGCAAGCCGTATGTAATGATACCGGAACGGCACATATCCATGTGCTTTTCGGGATAAGAAATGGTGGTTGCGCTGTTTGCACAGTGACGCAGACCCACATCAACACCGGCAGCTTTCAGCGCTTCTGTCATTTTGCAGAAACGGGTAAACTGCATTTCCGTAAAATCGGGGTTATCGCCTGTATAAGAATCTGCCACTGCATGGTGGGTGAAAATACCGGTAATATGGATATTGGGCATTTTGCTCACTTCGATGATTTCCTGCAAGGACTGTTCAAAATTTTCCTCATCTGTCTGGAAGCCCACACGGGTCATACCCGTATCCAGCTTAATATGACCGTCTACCACAACGCCGGCGGCTGCCGCTGCTTCCTGTAACGCCTTGCAGTAGTCCATGCCGACCAAAGCCTGTGTGATTTTCTGTTCCGCCATAATTTTTACTGTGTTAACAGGGGTGTAGCCCAAAACCAGAATGGGTTTTGTAATGCCTTCGTTACGCAGGCTCATTGCCTCTTCGATGTTGGAAACACCGAACCAGTTGAAACCGCTTGCCTCTAAACGACGTGCCACAAAGCCGTCCCCATGGCCATAGGCATCTGCCTTTACAATGCCCATCACGTTATGCCCGTCTTTCATTTTAGATTTGATGCTCTTGATGTTATAATCCAATGCATCCAAATCGATTTCTGCCCAAGTTCTTCTGATAAAATCCATAATCCCGCTTCCTTTCATATCTTTGTTTTCAGCACCTGCCCGCCAAGCACCAACCAAAACCGGAAATACTTGGCTATCTCGAAATGCTATGTATTCAATATAGCACAAACTGTTTTCTTTGACAATATCCACTGAAAAATCTTACACCCAAATCCACAAAAACAACAAATCGCACAAGCCTTGTCATGCAAGATAAACCCGTGTAAAAAGCTCATAGGCGCCGGCAATGGCATCGCCGCCATCGCCCACACGGTCGGCATCACCGACAATGGCATAATTCATGCGCTCGTCCATAAAATACAGAGGGATTTCACCGTCCACCACCGACTCTGCGCCGCCTGCCCAAATAACCGTATCCGCCTGCACGAAAAAGGGCATTTCCCCAATTTTCACAAATAGCTTCCTGCCTTCTGCGGCTTGTACTTCCGTTGTGGTCAAAAGACTGACCTCTTTTTTTGCCAATTCGTTTAACAGCGGTCTTGCCATAGCCCCCAGTTCCGCCCCCATTTTTTCCTTTCTCTCAATGATTTTGATGTGAGGTGAAGAAGTTTTTTCTGCCAAAAACGCCGCCGTTTCCAAGCCAATGGCGCCGCCGCCCAGTATAACGATTTCCCCTTGCAGCATCTCCGCCAGATTTTCGTCCGACATGGAAAGCACCTCTTGGGCAGTGAAATATTTTTCATCGGACAATCCGTCAATGGGCATCTTTTTCGGCACACTGCCGGAGGCAATCACTGTAAAATACGGCGACATTTCTTTGATAAATTCCACGTCAATATTGGTTTCTGTCAAAATTGTTACGCCCAACTCCTCTAATGTATGCCGCATATAATCTATATACCGCAGTAAATCTCCTTTTTTCGGAGGCAACGCCGCCAATCGAAGCTGTCCGCCCAATTCCTTTTCCCTACATGCCAATGTGGTCTGAAAGCCTCGTTCTGCCGCTTTTTTCGCCGCCTCCATGCCTGCCGGCCCGCCACCGATGACAAGAACCTCTTTTTTTGTGGCGATTTTCCTGCGTTCCCGCTCAAAATACTCCATACCCGCTTCCGGATAGAAGGCACAGGCAATTTTCTTGCCTTTTAATACGCCCATAATACATTTATTACATCCCTGACAAGGCAGATAGAACTTCCCCTCCTGCAAGCGTGCAGCAAAGGCAGGGTCAGCCAAAAAGGCTCTTGCCGTTCCGCAAAAATCGCAAAGCCCTTGGGAAAGGATTCTTTCTGCCGTTTCCAAATCCTGAATCCGGTTACAAGCAATGACCGGCACAGAAAGGTATTTTTTCACCATGCCTGCCAGTGGTGCATAGGCCCCCTTGGATACATGATAGGAAATCTGCTCAATGGGGGACTCGTGCCAGCCGCCGGTAACGGTAACGCCGTCCAGCAAACCGCTCTCTTCCGCTTTTTTGCAGAACCGAATGGTGTCGGCCAATTCATAGCCGCCCTCCACCATCTGCGCTCCGGAAACCTTTACCAAAACAGGGTGCTCCCCTACTGCCTTTCGTACCTCCTGCAAAACCTCCAAGGGATATGTCATGCCCTTTTCGTTCTGATAGCCGTATGTATCCTCTCGCAAATTAGATAGAGGAGAAAAAAACTCAGAAAGCAAATATCCCGCCGAGGCACTGACTTCCACCGCGTCCGCACCGATTTCCTTGCATAACGCCGCCGCCTTGGCAAAATCCGCCTTTGTCTGCATCAAATCCTCTGCCGTCATTTCTTTGGGCTCTGTGCGAAAAATAGGCGAAGCTACTGCCGATGGTGCCAATAGCGGCCGCTCTCCGTGGTTCTTACCGCTTTCGTTCCGCCCACAGTGAAATAACTGCACAATCAGCTTACAATCATGGGCATGGATACGCGCCGCCAACTGCCGTAGGCTGTCCCGTTCTACCGTAGCGGCGTCATACATTCCCTTTAGGGCACCGGCTTCATTGACCGCTAAAAGGCAGGTCACAGCCGCCGCTCCGCCCTTGGCCCGTTCCTCATAAAAAGCGAAATCCCGCTCCGCCAATGCAGTACCTTGGGCAAAGCCCGTATGCATTGCCAGCATAATCCAGCGGTTTTTCAATTCCATTTTACCGATATGATAAGGTGTAAATACCATCCGAATCCCTCCTGTCTTGTTTTAGCATATCATATCACCCTTGATTTTTCCATAGAAAACCGCCCTGTCCAAAGAAAAAAGGAGGGAAAATCCCTCCCTATCCTCGTTTGGTTTTTTTACTTTGTTGTTGTATAAGGTGCCAGCTCCAGACGAATGAAATATCCCCTGTCATGGTCGCAGACGGGGCATTTCTCAGGCGCTTCCTTTCCCGTGAAAACGTGGCCGCAATTCAGACACATCCAGCCGCATTCCACATCGGAAACAAACAGCTTGTTTTGCTCCAATAAGTCAGCCAATTCCCCGAAACGGTCGCCGTGTATTTTTTCGATTTTGGCAATCCGGTGAAAAGAATTGGCAATTTTAGGGAAGCCTTCCTCCATGGCCTTATCCCCAAAAGCCTGATAAACCGGATTGTTTTCCTCATATTCGTTCTTTTGGGCATAGCGCAGCAAATCCAAAATAGAATCGGAAATATCCACGGGATAGTCCCCCTCGATTTGAATGCTTTTTCCTGCCATTTCTTTCAGGTGATTGTAAAAAATCTCTGCGTGCTCCTTCTCTTGATTGGCGGTAAATGTAAATACCGCCTCAATCACATGGAGCTTCTGCTGCTTCGCCTGTCCTGCCGCAAAGGTATAGCGGTTCCTCGCTTGACTTTCTCCCGCAAAAGCTCGCATGAGGTTTTCTTTCGTTTCGCTTGTTTGGAAATCTACTGCCATTTTTTATCCTCCTATTCGTTTTGCGATTTATAGCATGGGGTTTGCGGCTTTCGCCTTTAGCACCTCCCAGCGCCGGTCGATTTCATTTTGAATATCCGCCACAACCTCCCGGTAGCTTTCATGGGTCAAATGCTTGGTCCGCCCCATCATGGCAAACCATTCTTCTATGCCCGGTTTCCGCTGTCCCGGGTCATAGTTGATGGTGGTAATCCCCTGTTCCACCTCATAAAGGGGAAAATAACAGCAATCCACCGCCGTACCGATGACCTTCCGCTCTAAATTTGGCTGGTCGCCCCAGTTTAAGGGGCAGGCGGAGAGGGCTTTCAGGTAAGCCATACCGTGCTTGGCGGCATAAGCCTTTGCCTTTGCGGCCTTTCGTATAAAATCCACCGGATTGGACTCTGCCACCGTTGCCACATAGGGAACCCCGCCGGCGGCCATAATTTGAGGCATATCCTTATGAAAAAATGTTTTGCCGTATTGCTTTGGGCCAACATGGGAGGTGGCACTTTTTGCCCCCTTGGGCGTGGAATAGGAAAGCTGGTATCCCGTATTCATGTAGCCGCCGTTGTCGTATTCAAATAATATCAGCCGATGGTTGCGGATTGCCGTCCCCAATGCGGAGCCCATGCCGATGTCCATACCGCCGTCGCCGCTGACCATAACAAAGGTAATCTCCCCTCGGGGATATTCTCCTCGGCGCTGCCGCTCATGGAACATCTCCACCAAACCGGATAATGTCGCCGCCCCGTTTTGGAACAGATTATGCACATAGGGCACCTTAAAAGCAGTTTTGGGATAGCCGGTGGTCACCACCATGCCGCAGCCCGTCTGGAATAACAGTACCACATTCCCTTCAATTCCTCGCAAAAGCAGGTTTACATTTACAGGAATCCCACAGCCGGGACAAGCACCATGGCCGGGGGCAAGGCGTTTTGGCATGGCGGTTGTGTCGTTGATTTTGCCGCCCTCCACCACATATTTGCCTGTTTTTTCCTCAAAAATACAAGTTGTCATGCCCGGAGAGGCGTCTTTTTCCGTAATGGGTGCAAAATATTGTTCTTCCTTCAGCCCTTCCTCGCCGGGGTATTTGCCCAGATAATCGAATCGAGGCACATTTTCCTCAAAGCAGGATAAAAACAGCTCTTCCGCCTCCGATTCGTAAAAATCTCTGCCCCCTAAGCCATATACTCGGCTCAATACCCGACAAGTCGCTCCCCTCTCTTGCAGCATGGCCTTTAGCTCCATGGAAAGATTGCCGCCCATGGCACCGTAACTGTCCTGCCGGTCGCCCACCAGAATGGTTTTTGCATTTTTACAAAGCGCATACAAAGCATCGGCAGGGTAAGGCCGCAGTATATTTGTGGTAAATACACCCACCTTTTTTCCCTGCTTTCGCAGACGGTCTACCGCCACCTTTGCCGTATGATAAGAGGAACCCAGCAAATGCAGCAAAACCTCCGCATCTTCCGTCTGATAGCCTTCTGCAGTGGTATATTTTCTGCCGGAAAGGCCCTCATATTCCGCAAATACCTGCGGTATCACTTTTGCCGCCTCTTCCATGGCCAAATGCAGCTGAAATTTATTGTTCACTACATCGGGCTCGTTCATATAGGAGCCGATAGAAACGGGATGCTCCAAATCCAAAGCGGAATAAACCGCCTCATATTTACCGATGAAATCCTGAACGACTTTGTCCTCCGCAAAAACCATACATCGGCGTTTCTGGTGGCTGGTGAAAAAGCCGTCAAAAGCCACAATAACCGGCAGCTTTACCTGCTCCGCCACCTTTAAGGCACAAATGTTCATATCGTAGACTGCTTGAGGGGTATGGGCGAAAAATATAATCCAGCCCGTATTCAGCGTAAACATAATATCGCTGTGATCCCCTTTGATACACAAAGGGCCGGAGATGGTACGGCAGGCCACATTCATAACCATGGGAAAGCGTGTACCGGATTGCACGGGAAGCTGTTCCAGTGCGTACATCAGCCCGTTGGCACTGGTGGCGTTAAAGACCCTGCCACCTCCCGTAGAAGCACCATAGCAAATCCCCGCCGCACTATGCTCGCCTTCTGCGGGGATCATGGATATTTCATGTTCCCCGTCGGCTTTCATCTGGTCGAGAAATTCTGCAATCTGGGTAGAAGGCGTGATGGGGTAATATCCCATGATATGATAATTGATTTGCTTTGCCGCATAAGCCGCCACCTCGTTGCCGCTTTCAAACAGTATCCGCTGTTGCTCCATCAAACCACACCTCCGTCCATTCGTTTTTCCGTAAAGTGGGATTTACTGGTCACCCAAGAATTGGCACCCACTTCCTCAAACTCCAGATGCTCTGCTATCAAATCCTGATTTCTCACTGCCCATTGTGGATTCGGGTGTTCTCTTTCCTTGCCTGTCACCAGGGCATTGGTGGGGCAGACCTCCACACAGCGCAGACACCCCTTACAGTGATGATAATCCAACCCCATATTCCGCATAATGGACTTCCCGTTGGACTCTCCCCTTTGAAACTGAAATACGAAATCGGGGCAAGCCGTATCGCAAAGACCGCAGTTGATGCACCTATCCTGTATAAATAGGGGGATATATCCCTGACGGGAGGCAGACAAGTCACTGGAAACCGTACTGCCAAAACGGGGATTCGTCCCGCCGATAGGGGCATTGGCATAACCCCATTTGTTATTTGCCTCCTTGTATTCCACCCGCTCATAGGTACCGTCCTCCGCAAAAAAGGCCATTTGGTTTTCCGAATAACCTCGCCGCAGTCCCTCCAGGTTTTCCTGTATCAGATGGGGATATTTTTTCCCAATGGTATCCTGCACCAACTGCTCCACCGCTTCCATAGGAATAAAGCCGCCGGCCTTCGCAATAGCCCCCAGCATCACCATGTTCACACGAGTTTTGGATTCCATGGCAATTTTCAGGGCATCGACACAAAATACCTCTCCGCCGCATAGTTTCAGTCGTTTTCTGACCTCATCGGGGGAAGCGTCTGTATTGATGACAATTTTCGTATCCTTTGTCACCCCTGCCGTCACCGGTAATTTCCCTGCCAAGGCCTCATGAAATAATCCTAAAATATGAGGCGTTTCCACGGGGCTGTTGATACCGATTTCGTCCTCCGCCTTTGCCCAGCGGATATAAGATTTTACCGGTGAACCTCTTTTTTCCGAGCCATAGCTGGAAAAGCTGGCGGCATTCAGCCCCAGATATACCGCGCCCAGCTCTCCCAGCATTTTTCCGCATAAATTTGCACCTAACCCGCCGATGCTTTCCAAGCGGATTTCATAGTATCCGTTTTCGTTGGTCACCGGCAGTGTCAACGCTTTTTCCATGTTCTGCCCTCCTTTTCCTCTAGTATGGGCATAAATGGAAAGCCTATGCATACACCGCAAAATTATTTACGGCAATCTCCCGTATTCCTATGCAAAAGGCAGAGGTCACGAAAGAAGAGGCTCAAATAGACCATATCCCCCTCCGACAAATAAAAAAGTGATGACACTCCTCAAAATCCATCACCTTTTTCTGTTGCTCCTATTCTATTCGGACAATAATCGCTTCACTTCTTCCAAATCTTTTTGCGGCGCAAAGCATTGATTGCCCTTGCATACATAATAAGCCACTCCCTGCTGCGGTATGGAATACTCTGCCGTAAAGGGTGCTATCTCTCCTAATTTCCGGCTGTTTTCCTTTGTTTTGTATAATACAGTAAGACCGGTAGCCCCGCTTTCCCGTAAAAAGGTCCCCATTTCCTCCGGCGGCTCGCTTTCTGCCGAAACACAGACCAACTCTTCGGAGGGATATAGCACATCACACATGGCATATAGCCCGAAACAGTGGGCAGAAGGGCTATTTCCCATCACGCCTGCCAAAAAAGTGAGCTGGGTATCCCTTGCCTTCTGCCATTTCTCCTCTCCTGTCAGTGCCGTCAGCTTTCCAAATACATATGCCGCCATGGAATTGCCGGAGGGAATGGCACCATCATAAGTTTCCTTCGGCCTTTGTATCAACTGCTCTGCGTCCTTCGCATAAAGATAAAATCCGCCCTTCTCATCGGCAAACCATGCCAAAATCTGCTCCGCCGTCTGAACTGCTTTTTCCAGATATCTCATTTCCAAAGTAGCATGGTATAACTCCAATAATCCGAAAGCAAAAAAGGCATAATCGTCTAATTGTCCCATATGGGCCACATCTTTGTCCCGATACCGCAGGAACAGCCGCCCCTTCTCATCAGTCAGCCTTTTCTCAATGAAATCCACAGCTTTTATGGCGGCAGTGGCATATTCCGCCTTTTCGCACAAAAGCGCCGCCTTGGCTAATGCCCCAATCATCATGCCGTTCCAGGAAGTCAGTATTTTATCGTCCTTATGCAAAGGGGTACGCTTTTTTCGATAATCATAGACCTTTTCGGCAAGGACTTCGATTTTTTCGTTCTCTTTCTCTAAAGGCTTCTCCTGCAAACGATTGGGGATATTTTTCCCTTCAAAATTGCCGCTCTCCGTTATATGGAACCATCGGCAAAAGACCTCTCCATCCTCCTGTAAAACATCTTGTATCTCTTGGGGCGTAAAAACATAATATTTCCCTTCTACACCCTCACTGTCGGCGTCCTGTCCGCAGTAAAACCCGCCTTCCTCGTCAGTCAGCTCCCGCAATACATAGGCAATGGTTTTTTCCGCCACTCGTCGATAGAAGTCCTTCCCTATCAGCCGATATGCCTCCAAATAGGTGTATGCCAGCAATGCGTTATCATATAGCATTTTCTCAAAATGGGGCACCAGCCATTTTTCATCAGTGGAATATCGGGAAAAACCGCCGCCGATATGGTCGAATATCCCGCCCCGGGCCATAGACTCCAGTGTTTTATCTGCCACCTGCAAGGCCCGTTCTTCTTCCTCTTCCATACCGTATCTGAGCAAAAACAAAATATTGTGAGGGGTAGGAAACTTCGGCGCACGCCCAAAACCGCCCCATTGTGGGTCAAAACGGTGTAAAAGCTCCTCCGCACCCCGTCGCACATGTACCTTTTCCGGCACCCCTTGGGGGGATTCATCACCCTCTTGTAATAGCCTTGTGATCTGCTCGCCCGTTTCCATGAGCTTGTGCCGCTCTGTTTTCCATAGCTTTTCCACCTGTAATAGCAAATCTGTCAGTCCCGCCATGCCGTATTTGGCACGCTTGGGGAAATATGTCCCTGCAAAAAAAGGGCGTTGCTCCGGTGTCATCAAAAGCGTCAAAGGCCACCCGCCGGAGCCTGTCATCATCTGGCATACGCCCATATAAACGGCATCTATATCGGGGCGCTCTTCTCTGTCCACCTTAATTGCCACAAAACTGCGGTTTAATATCTCTGCCACCTCTGTATCCTCAAAGGATTCATGAGCCATCACATGACACCAGTGGCAGGTAGAATAGCCAATGCTCAAAAATACCGGCTTATCCTCCCGCTTTGCCTTGGCAAAGGCCTCCTCTCCCCATGGATACCACTCCACAGGGTTTTCCTTGTGTTGTAATAAATAAGGTGATTTTTCGTATTGCAACTGATTCGCCATAGCTTCCCTCCTCTCATATTTCTCCTATTTTTTATCAAATTTAAGATTTCATACTTATTTTGATATATAAAAAATCCCCGTTCCAAAGAACGGGGATTTTATTATGGGTTTTTATGGAATGAAAAATCAAGCTTTCATTTCTTTCAAGCCCATCAGACCTTCTGTAAACAGCTTTGCATCCATCAGTTTGATGTTGCCGTTTGCATCTTTGTCAATGATAGGTGTGAATTCCATCATATCCAGAATCTGTGTCTGCAGATCGATGCCGGGTGCAATTTCTACCAGGTGCATACCGTCAGCTTTCAGAGCAAATACACATCTTTCTGTGATGTACATTACTTCCTGTTTGTTTTCCAGAGCAACGTCACCATTGAATGTAACCTGTTCTACAGCCTTCAGGAATTTCTTCTGTTTGCCTTCCTGGGCGATGATAACCTTACCGTCTTCAATCTTCACCTTCAGACCACCTGCTGTGAAGGTGCCGCAGAAGAATACCTTATGGGTGTTCTGTGTGATGTTGATGAAACCACCGCAGCCGGCGATACGAGGGCCGAATCTGGAAACGTTGATATTACCCTTTTCATCACATTCAGCCAGACCCAGATAGCACAGATCCAGACCGCCGCCATCATAGAAGTCGAACTGATAACCCTGATCCAACAGAGCGTCTGCGTTATACGCAGAACCGAATCTGATGCCGCCGGCGGGCACACCGCCAACAGCGCCGCCTTCTACGGTCAGTGTCATGAAATCGCCGATACCTTCTTCGTTTGCAACAGATGCAACGTATTCAGGTGCACCAACGCCCAGGTTAACTGCAACGTCTTTTTCCAGTTCCAGTGCACCACGACGACCGATAACCTTCTTTGCACTCAAAGGCAGGGGTTCGGGAGCTACGTCAGGCATACGGCTTTCACCGGACAGAGTGGGATCGTAATCGCAATCCAGAGTCTGCTGATGATCCGCAGGGTCAGCGATTACAACATAGTCAACATAGATACCGGGAACCTTAACCAGACGAGGATCCAGAGTACCTGCTTTTACCATTCTTTCTACCTGAACGATAACGATACCGCCGCTGTTTTTAACAGCCTGGCATACAGATGTACCTTCCAGAGGGGAAACTTCCTTCTCAAAGGAAATGTTACCGCTTTCGTCAGCAATAGAACCTCTGATCATAGCTACATGAATGGGGAATGCGGGGTAGAACAGATAGTCCTGACCTTTGATGTTCACCAATTCAATGATATCTTCCTTTGTGATGTCATTTACTTTACCGCCGCCATTTCTGGGGTCGATGAAAGTACCCAGACCAACCTTTGTGAATGTACCGGGTTTATGAGCCGCAATATCTCTGAACAGATGACACAATGCACCCTGAGATACATTGTATGCTTCCATTTTGTTTTCCAGAGCCATTTTCGCCAAAGCGGGAACGGTAGCCCAGTGGCCGGCGATATATCTTTTCAGCATACCTTCGTGTGCATAGTGCTCAGCGCCACGACCGTCCTTGTTGCCCTGAGAACCGCAATAAACGTATGTCAGGTTTTTGGGCTCGCCTGTTTCCAAGAATCTTTTTTCCATTGCCTTATTCAGCGCTTCAGGAATTGCACTGGCAACGAAACCACTGGTTGTGATGGTATCGCCATTTTTAACCAGCTTTGCAGCTTCATCTGCAGTGATTACTTTCACTCGTCTCATCGTCAAAATCCTCCTAACATTTTTGTTTTCAGTAATGCTAAGACACCGGAGCGGTTGCCCGCCCCAGTGTCGAAATTGCTTCCATCAAGCAATGCGGTGAATTACAGCATTTCTACGAAGGACTGCAGTCTTGTCTTAACCTGTTCGAAGGAGGAAACTTCCTGGTCAACTTCGATCATCAGGTTCTTGATGCCTTTTTCTTCAAATTCTCTGTACATTACAGGGTAATCCCATTCTTCAGGGTCACAGAATTTCATCATCGCAACGATAACTGCGTCTGCGCCTGTCTGGATTGTCTTGTTAATCAGCATTTTGCCGCGGCCTTTCTTTGTATCTGTTGCAACGGAGCAACCATACATCTGCTGCCAAGCCTTAGCCATTCTGTACAGAGGTCCTTCTTCGCCGTCCAGAACGTCCACACGGATCTGTCTGGATTCCTGAGCCAAATCGTCGTCTACGATAGCCAGTTTGAATTCGTTGAAGATGTCCAGCAGTTCGTTGGGCTCAAGCAGGATACCGGTTACAACAACCTTCTTGCCGTCCCAAGGCTGAACAGGCATAGCCTTTACTTCTTCAATCAACTCTTTTACCAGAGCTGTGTGTTTTTCTTTCAGCATGAACTGTCTTGCTTTGAATACAGCATGACGGCTTACTGCATCGATTACCTGAGGGTAATCAGCTGCAACCTTTACGAATTCACGCATTACTGCTCTGTTTTCGTTGTAGATTGCAATAGATCTTTCCAAAGCTGCATTTGTGATTTTCACATCCAGATAAGCTTCCAGCTGTTTCTTCACCAATTCATATTCTGTTACCAGGAACTGATTTGCAGCTTCCAAGCCTCTGTTCTGAGGATGTGTGAACACGATAACAGGGCTTGTGCCTTTCCATTTCTGGCTCAAGCATTTCAGTGTATCACAAGGTACGGAGAATACAACCGCCGCCAGATCATCATAAGCACCTTCGCACTGCAGTTCCATAACCTGCTGCATGATGGAACAAGCAAATGCAGGCAGATATGTACGTGCCTTGGAAATTGTTTTACCCTGTGCACCCCAAATGCCCATGGGCAGATAACCTGCTGCGTGAACCATTTCTTCAGGAGAGTAAATAGGCATGATACCTACCGCACCCTTACCTGTTTCAGCCTTAAAATCATCCATTGCTTTCTTGGGATTAGCCGCAATGTCTTTCAGTTGGGATAAAATAGTTTCAACTTTACTCATCGTTTTCTCCTCCTCTTATTCTGCTGCTGCCAAGTTGGCTTCCATCATTTCAACCAGAGCCTGAACACGTGTATCGAACTGAGCGGGAGAGAATACGCGAGGATCTGTCTGGTCACCGTCAAAGCTTACATAAGGTTTGCCGTTCTTCTCTTTGATGATTTCAGCTGTTTCTACATTCAAGAAACTCATCAGCTTACAGCTTCTGTTCAGGTGGTAGATTGTACCGTCAATCTGACCTTTGTTCATAATGTTCATCAGCACTTCAACCTTGTTGCTCAAGCATGTGTTGATGTAAATTCTGGTATAAGCTTCTGCCATGGAATGCAAAGATTCATCATCTGCGTCATAGTGCAGATCCCACAATGCGGGATAAGCAGTACCAGTCATAATCGCACCCAGACCCTTCAGGGACTTGAATGTATGACCCAAGTGAGGCCATACGGCGATGCCTTCCCACTGAACACGGGTTTTTTCTTCACCCTTGAACGCATAAATACCTGCCTTCAGATTTTCTTCCAATTCATCAGCAAATGCTTTGAATGTGATTTCAGCATAATCCAAGGAACGGCAAGCAACAATCAGTGCCATGTAGTTGAACAAATCGAAACCGTTCAAAGGAGAGGGTTTGTACTGTGCCATATCAGCGATTCTGTTCCAGTGATATACGGAACGCTGTGTCTGGTCTTTTACTTCTTTGAATTTCTTCCAATCGAAAGGTTTTCCGCAGATTACTTCCAGCTGAGAAATTGCATTTCTGAACTGATCAGCGATGTATGCCTTTGCATATTCGGGAATAGGCATTGTGTGGTTGAAAGGCACGTCGATTACGATGCAGGGGATATCCAATTCAGCTGCAAGGTTTTCGTACCATTTCAACAATGTGTTACAAATATTGTTACATGTGATTACCAAATCGGGCAGAGGAACATCTGCTGCAGGAGAGTTTACCAGTACTTCCGGTTTTTTGCCTGTAATAGCAGTTTCTTTCAAGCATTCCATGTAGCCCATGTTTACTCTGCCGTAAGAACAGCAGTCAATGTTGTAGCCTTTTCTGTCGGCCACTTCCAACATATCCATTGCACCTTTTCTTGCACCGATACCGGCTGCGTGGGTTTCAGGGTAAATCATAGCGATGCCCATAGTTACGCAGAATTCCGGAGGTGCTACGGAAGCAGACCAACAAACAAGGTCGCCTCTTGCTTTAGCTTCTCTTGCATCCTGATCAGCTTTGTTCTGATAGTAGGCCAACAATTTTTTTGCGCTCATGCCTTGTGTTAAACTCATTCTAATCCCTCTTTCTTAATTTTTTTGTGCCGCCTCATATGCGAACAATGCCGCACCGAGAGCGCCTGTTGTTTGTGGATTTGGTGCCACAATTACATCTGTTTTTAATACGCCAGCCACCGCTCTTACAACACCTGCGTTTTGTGCAACGCCGCCGGTCATAACAACGTCTTTTTCCAAGCCGCCTCTGTAAGCAAGGCCGCAAGCTCTGCTGGCAACCGAAAGGTGAACCCCTTTGATGATGTTGTTTCTGCTCTCACCATTGGAAAGCTGGGAAATGACTTCGGATTCTGCAAATACCGTACAGGTACTGCTGATCGGAGCCGTATCCGTTGCCTGTTCATCCAATTCGGCCATTTTGTCGAGAGTCGTTTCCAGAACTCTTGCCATAACTTCCAGGAAACGTCCCGTACCTGCCGCACATTTATCATTCATAAAAAACTGCTTGATACCGCCATTGTTATCCAGCCTGATTGCTTTTGCATCCTGACCGCCGATATCAATGATGGTGCGTGCAGTGGGTACCAAAAAATAAATCCCTTTGGCATGGCAGCTGATTTCGCTGACCTGCTTGTCTGCATCTTTGAAAGCAAATCTGCCATAGCCGGTTGCAACAGTGTAGGAAATATCTTCCTTTTTCAGCCCACTGGTTTCGATAACCTTTTCCAAAGCTCTCTGAGGCCCTGTGGAGCCTGTGCCGATCTGGACAACCTCAGCGGCTACGATGTCCTTCCCGTCTTTTAGAATGACAGCCTTAGACGAAGCGGAGCCAACATCAATGCCCAACGTATACATTCTCTTTCTACCTCCTCCGTTTCTATATTTAACCATGCGATAAAACAATCATGAAAACAGCAGATGGTATGCAATCTCCGTGCGATATTTTTTTCGCAAACCATCCGGCGAACCGCAACAGAAAAAACCTATATCTTTCAATATAAGTTTCATTCTCGTTACCGCCCTAAATACGGGTCATATTTATCCCCCTGTATTTGTCTTGATTATAACACCATTGTTTTTATATTTCAACCTAAATTGTTAAAAATTTATTATAATTTTGATTTTTTTGCGGAAAAACCATAGAGATTTTTCTCGTTTTTTGCTTATGTATACAAAATACAATAATTTCTCCTTATTTTTCCTGAATTTTTGTAAAAAAAAGCTTAAATTTTCCGAATTTCCTTCCCATTTTTGACAAATTCTTTCTTTTGCAAGCCTCTTTGGATTTGGGAATTGATTTGAAACGGCACCCACCTCCTCAAAAAATATTCCCATTCCCCATAGCCTGCCTATCCAAACCTCCGATTCACCCCTTGTATTTTGTTAAATTATATGCAAAATCTCATTTGGTATGACTCCCTGTCCCCTGCGGCTTTTCGCAGTTTTTTCCAATATCTTCCGTATGGGGACTTTACTGTTCCAAAAAGCGGAATTTTTCCTCCATTGTATCAAAAAAGGAACCTCTCGCACAATGCAGAGCTTCCTTTTTTATGCTTTTTGAAACCTCTGTGATGGGTTTCTTCCTAAATTATATATCTCTGTTTTCTCCGGCTGCCTGCCCGATTTTTTGCAGCAGCTCTTCCTCTGTCATCACCGCAAAGGGAGAGATTCCAAGCTGTTGTGCCATATCCTCCAAAAAGGCGATGAGGATTTCATAATATCCTCCCTCTTTCACCTTCAGCTTTTTGGCTAATTTCGGCAAAATTTTTTCATTGAGTTCTCGTAAAGATGGTTTCTTTTGTCCGTATTTTTCTTCTATCAATGTCTTGATGGCAAAATAGGCTTGGGTTTCGTCCCATTGACGGTCGATGTAATAGGTCTCGCCGGCTAAGCCGTACAGCATCTTTAACCCATCAAAATAACCCCGCTGCATATCCTTTTTGCTTTGCTCCGGCTCAAACTGCAAAATACCGCCCAATTTTTCCTTGGGCGCAACGGTAATCATATTGGCATCCTCCGGTATGGTCACCCTCTTTTCAAACCCGATGCCGTAAATACGAATTACAATAATATCCCGATAGCCCCGCTTCAGCAGACAGTCCACCGGCACCAAATTCTGCACACCGCCGTCCAGAAATTGCTTTCCTTCCAACCGCTTCCGCTGAAAAATAGGCAGATATGCACTGGCAAGCAGCATATTTCGCAGTGTTTCCGGATCCAAAGTATCCGCATCTAAATCCAATTCCTTTTTGTCCGTCAGGGAATAGGTCACCAAAAATAACTTCACCGGAGAACGATGGATTTTTTCTCCATCTACCTGCTCCTCCAATAGCTTTCGCAAAGGTGCAATATCCAGCCCGCCCTCTTTTACCGCATCTACGCAGTCTTTTAGGAAATCCTTCCATTCCACCTCCAGAAAATCGCCGCGATATAGCTTACGCATCTGTGCATCGTCCACATTCATGACATCGGAAAAGGTAATATTCTCCCAAAGGTTTATGGCCTGCTCCAAATCCCCCATAGCCATCAGAGCACCATTCAACGCACCGACAGAACTTCCTGCCACCGCACAGTATTTCACGCCATTCTCCTCCAAAGCCTTCCAGACGCCTATCTCGTAGGCGCCTTTTGCACCGCCGCCCTCCAAAGCAATGGCGTATTCCTTTGATGTATCCAGTTTCAACTTCATCTGTCCGCCCCTTTTCACATCTTATTCCAACGCATCTAAGGCCGCCCGCAGTATTTTCCCTGCAATGGGTGTCGCACTGCCGTAATTGGCATCTTCAATCACAACGGCCACTGCCACCTTTGGGTTTTCCGCCGGTGCAAAGCCAATAAACCAGCTGTGGTCGTTCCCCGTGGCATTTTCCGCCGTACCGGTTTTTCCGGCAACGGTGACGCCGCCCAGCGCCGCCGCTCCTCCGGTGCCTCCGGTCACAACTTCTGTCATCATTTCTTTCAAAATCTCCGCCTCTTTCGGCGTGCAAATCTCCGTCACTTTTTGGGGCACTGTGTTTTTCCCCGTTTCCCCATTGGCATAAACAATATGGTCCACAATATACGGCTGCATCATCAACCCTTCATTGGCAATGGCAGAGGCCAGCATCGCCATGTATAGAGGCGTCACACCGGTTCTGCCCTGCCCAATGGCAGTTTCTACCAATTCACTTTCCGTTGCACCTTTTTGCAATTTGATCGTATTGGGGCTGTATGCCAGTTCAAAATGATACGGCATATTCATGCCCGCCTGCTCCATGGTTTTTGCCAGCTTTTCCGCACCGATTTTTTCTGCCAGTGCCGCAAAATAGCAGTTGCAGGAAGCGGCCAGCGCCCCCTTTATATCCACCGTTCCATGGGCTTTATTATGGTAGCAATGGATTACCTTATCTTGGAATGAGGTTTCTCCCGTACAATCAAAGGTAAAGCTCTCCCAGTCAGCAAGATGCTCCATACCTGCCAATGCCGTTATGGTTTTGAATGTAGAGCCGGGGGGATATAGCCCTTGGGTACCTCTGTTGACCAAGGGGCTGTCCTCGTGATCCCGCAGCCTCTCCCAATGGGTCTCCACCGTATTGGGGTCAAAATCCGGATAGGCCTGCAATGCCAAAATCCGCCCGGTGGAAGGCTCCATCACGACAATGGCGCCCTTTTTGCTACCCAGCAAATTCCCCGCAACGGACTGTATATCCATATCCACCGTCAGAGAAATACTATTGCCTTTTAATTCCGTTTTTCTTAATATGCCGCTGAGCCGTTGCAGAAATTCATGGTGCAGGGTCATCAGTTGGAAATTCTCTGCCGCCTCCACACCCGTTTTGCCTACACTGCTGTAACCGGTAATATGTGCCGCCATTCTGGCTCGGGGATATTCCCGTTTGTATGTACCGTCATTTTGCAATGCACTGGTAGCAAGAACTTCGCCGTCCTTATCCAGTACATCGCCCCGCCTGATGGTTTCGTCTGCATAACGCAGACGGGGGTTATAGGCATTGCCGGAAATCTCCTGCCGCTCCACCAGCGCCAGCTTTCCCAAATACCCCAACAACAGAAAGAAGCATAGTGCCAAAAGCCAGAATATCCGCCGCATACTTCGCTTTAGATTACTCATCTGCACCACTCCTTTCCATGCCCAATTGTTCTGAGGGAAGCTGTTCCTCACGGTAATGCTGCTCGCAATATACACATACCCATTGTAACAAACCAATCATCATCAAGCTAACCAAAACAGAACTGCCGCCATAGCTGACAAAAGGCAATGTCACCCCCGTCAAGGGAATCAACTTAATTACACCGCCTAAAATCACAAAGGCCTGAAAGGAAATCATGGTAGTAACCCCTGCCGCAAGTATGCTGTAATACCTGCGTTTGCAGTCCAAAGCAATCCGCACCCCACGGTATAAAAGCATGATAAAAATACCAATCAGCCCTGCGCCGAAAATCACACCAAACTCCTCGCAGATAGCCGCAAAAATCATATCACTTTCCACAACCGGAATGCTTTTGGGCATACCCTTTGTCAGGCCGCTGCCCAACAGTCCCCAGGTGGTAATAGCAAAGAGGGCGCTGACGATTTGGTACCCACCGGTATCAATATCTGCCCAAGGGTTCTGCCATGCCGCCACCCTCACCCGCACATGGGAAAACAGCTTATAGGCACCCATCGCCGCTATGCTTGCCCCGCCCATGCCCAGCAGGAACAAAAATTCATTGGCTGTGGCAATATAAAGCAGTACCATATAGGTCATGACAAAGATGAGGGCACTGCCCAAATCCTTTTGCATCACCAATAAAAGCACCAATCCGGCACTCAAAAAGCCTGTTGTCAAAAACTCCTTCCATTCCACCCGCTTGCGGAATACACTGGCGAGATAGAACACAAATAGGAATTTCACAATTTCCGAAGGCTGAAACGTAATTCTGAAGGCCTCTGGCCCAAAGGAAAGCCAGTTGGTTGAGCCGCCCTTTTCCACACCGAAAAAGTTGGTGCAAAGCAGCAATCCGTAGCAAACGATGATATATGCCCATTCAAATATCTCAAACCGCGGTATCAGTCGGAAAAAGAAGGGCAAAAACAGCATACCCGCCAACCCAATGCACATCCATACCAATTGGCGATAGGCCAAAGCAGGGGAAAGCCGCTGCAGCATAATCAAGCTTACGTCCATGAGAAACAGCATACCCGTCCAAATCAACGGACAGCCTTCGTAATAATACCTGTCCAACAGCCTCACAGACATCAGTAAAAAGCCAAAGGAAACCGCCCCAAAACCCAGTGTTTTCCAATCAAATAAATGGGTTTCTGGGTTATAAGAAAGAACCAAAAAAGCCGTAATGTGCATCAGCACCACGATTCTTCGCTGCATGGAAACGGCACTGTAAGGGTTTCCTAAAAAGCCGCCCTGCTCGTAAGCGATATATACAATTCCCTGCCA
The DNA here is from genome assembly GCA_017523325.1 of Anaerotignum sp. Classification (GTDB taxonomy): domain Bacteria; phylum Bacillota; class Clostridia; order Lachnospirales; family Anaerotignaceae; genus Anaerotignum_A. The sequence continues at coordinate 20,300 of JAFWWO010000010.1, forward strand.
TAAAAACAGAATGATATAAAGCACAAATACATATCTGCTCAGCATAATGATTAAGTCAAACATAGCATCACTCCACTCCACGGAAGAAATGTCCCTTTGTACTGCCTTTTTCGCTCATTTCGCCCAAGAGATTGCGGGTCTGGGCGCTCATTTTTTCCGGATCCGCCGTCATTTCGCCGTAAGCCTTGGCAATCCGCTCCACCCGTCCCTGTCCTTCCTTTGTAAAATCCATACGCACAAGCCCCGTGGTGCTTTGCAAAATTTCGTCATAAAACTTTAGCGTAAATAAGGGCTTGCTGTTCAAAATCGTGCAGACGCATCTTTCGCAGTCCGCCAGCAGGGGGAATTTCATGCCTTTTCTGTCCCGCAGGAAATATAAATCCTCGTTGCCCCTCCGGGTGCAGTAGCGCTGTCCGTTTTTCTCCCCCGCATAGTTACCGATGGGACATTGTTGGGTTTTCATCAGTGGCAGGTAACCATAGACCACCATTTCGCAGTCCTTGTCCCCCATGGCGTTGATTTCCTGTAAATTCGCCTCCACAGAAAGACAGACCGTATCTGCCCCTCGGGCCTTCCAATACTCCACCGATTGCCGGTTTAATGTATTCAAATTATAATCCACCACAATTTTTTTACCGCAATCCTTTACCTGTGCAAACTGTCCGGCAGAACGTACCAAAAAACCATCGATTTCGCTTTCCATCAAGCGGGCAATCATGGGTTGCTCCTGCTCTGCATTCCATTCTCTTGCAATTCTTGGTAACGCCCCATAGAGCGTCACTCCCGCCCCATGGCATTTTTCCGTAATTTTCCCCAGATTTTTCTCAAAATCCGCAGAACATTCAAAATATACTCTGCAAAGCCCTTTCGCCTGCAAAACCGCCTCTAATTGCTCCAAGTTCCTCACAACTGCCGTCAATTTTTTATGCAAAAGAATAGGCGGCTTTTCTGTTTTCGGCAAAAATGCTTCTTTTTTTGCTTTCCGTTTTGTTTTTTTCAAAATCGCTTTTTCCAGTGCTTCGCAGGCCTCTCGTCTGACACGGTTCACCTCGCTGACGCCAATATAAATATACCGGTCGATATCCGTTTCCAGTCCTTCCAGTATAAAAGGCGTGGTGCCCATTTTACTTGCCTGTTCCCGCAGCCGCATGGGCAACGTCGGCTGGCTCTCCGCCCTTTCCACCACTGCCCCGCTGATGAATACACTGCTGCCGGCGGCGTCCCAAAGCTGGAGAGAGAGGGGCTCTCCTTCCTTGGCTCGCAGCATACCCCAGATAGGCAGTTTTCTGCGGTCTTTTTCCCATGTCTTGCGTAATTCATCATAAAGAGCCTTGCCATAGGTGCGATAGACCACGTTATTCTTCTCAATATCCCCCTCCAGCGTCAGCGTAATGACCTCCCCCGCTTTAGAGGGTTTCGAAACATTGGTACCGATATGGGGCTCCTCGTTTGTCCAAATCTCAATGCCGTCGCCGGGTACCAAAGGCTCTCTGGTGCGGATTGTTACCTTTTTATGCTGAGGCAAATATTTATCCACAATGCCTACCTTTAAGCCCCATGTTTTGGGCCGTTCAATGCTCATCATATTCCGTCCGGCAAAAGATGTATAATACCCCTCCGTAAAGCCTCCTCGGTTAAAAAGCTGTGTCAACGCCTTCATATCGTCAGGGTCTACGGCGTAATGCTCCGGATCATCAAAATATAAATCCACATATTTCCGATAAATCCCCGTAACCCCTGCCACATATTCCGGATTTTTCATACGCCCCTCAATTTTCAAAGAAGCGATGCCCGCCTCAATCAGCTGTGGCAAAATTGTTACCGCGGCCACGTCTTTGGGGGAAAGCAAATAGCCCTCCTCTATGGCATCGTATCCGTTATATAGGGTGTAGGGCAAACGGCAGGTCTGTGCACAACGGCCACGGTTGCCGCTTCTGCCGCCCAGCATACTGCTCATGATACACTGCCCGGAATAGCAGACACATAATGCTCCGTGAACGAAAGTCTCAATTTCCGCTTCCGTATTTTCCGTAATATGACGAATTTCCTCCAAAGAAAGTTCTCGGCTCAGCACCACTTTTCCAAAGCCTTCTCCCACCAGATATTCCACATCTGCCAGTGAATTTGCGGTCATTTGGGTGCTGGCGTGCAGAGGAAAATCAGGAAAATGCGTCCGCAATAGCTTTACAGCACCCATATCCTGCACAATAAGCGCATCTACGCCCATTTCGTATAATTGGGCAATATATGCCAAAAAACCCTGTAATTCCTGTTCTTTATACAGGGTATTCACCGTAACATATACCTTTACCCCTCTTAAATGGCAGTAATCACAGGCTTCCTCCAGCTCCTGCGGGGAGAAATTTCCCGCATACTGTCTTGCGCTGAATTGTTTTCCGCCCAAATACACTGCATCACAGCCATTGTTCACTGCTGCCCGCAGGCTTTCCATAGAGCCTGCCGGTGCCAATAGCTCCGGTTTATTTTGTAAGCGCATGGTCTGTTCCCCCTTCTGCACTCAAACGAACCAACTCGTCAATTTTCTTCAAAAAAAGGTTGAAATGAAAAGAGCAGACCTGCTTCGGTATTTCAAAAAGTCGCCCTGCTCTCTTTCCCACGGTTTATTTTTTTCGATACTTGGTTTTCGTCGAAGAGCGAGTGACCCCCTGCTGACCGCCTTCCATAGCCATCAAGTAATCGTCCAACTGATTTTCTGCAGCAATCCTTTCCTTTTCTGCCAATGCCAGCTTTTCTTCCAATTCCTGCAATCGAGCTTGCAACTCCGTCGGCGATTCTGTTTGCTGTGCCGATTTTAATTGGTCGGTTGCCTCTTCCAGCTGTTTTGTCAGCTCTTGCAAACGACTCTCCATCTCCGCATTACGGGTCTTTTCCTTAAAGTAATCATCAGCCACGTTAATGGAAGTCAGTACATACGCCAAACTGGAATCCAGTGTAACAGCCTTGGCCTTTTGGCGCACCTCTGTCATTTTTCGGTCAATATACGTTGCCACGGCACGCATATGTTCTTCAGATTCTTCCCCCATCAGGGTAAAGCCTTTCCCGTCAATGGAAATCTTCACTCTGTTTTTCATGGTTTTGCTGCTCCTTCCCTTTGTCCTTTGTTCTCATTGTTTTAGTATAGCATAAAAACAGGGCAGAAGAAATATTTTTTATGGATTTATTTTTTCATCATATTTGATAAAAAACTTCCCAAAGCCGACCCCTTTCCTTCTCCAATAGATTTTCCCACAAAAAAGGAGAACCCCATTTCGGAGTTCTCCCATTCTGATTGATAGCACAATCAGATTATTTTGCGTGATTTTTTGCAAATTCATAGCCCATTTCAAAGGCCTTTTTGTTATCGGGAATGAATTTTGCCTTACCACCATCAAATACGTGGGCAAAGGTTTCGTCCATACCCGCTGCGTTAATCGCACCGGTTGCATAAACCACTGCACCCAGCATAACCAGGTTCGCCAGCTTAGAGCCACCGAATGCTTCTGTTGCCATTCTGTTTGCAGGAACTTCAAATACCTTGGTGCCTGCCTTTGCCTGACCGTCTGCTACTTTGCAAAGGTCAGAATTGATTACCAGAGAGCCACCGTCCCTTACAACGGGAGCAAATTTATCCAAAGAGGGCTGGTTCAGTGCTACGATACAATCAGCGTCCTTTGTAATAACAGGAGAACCGATACCTTCTTCGGAAATGATTACGTTTACGTTTGCAGTACCGCCACGCATTTCAGGACCGTAGGAAGGACACCAAGATACTTCTTTACCTTCCAGCATACCTGCATAAGCCAGGATTTTACCCATCAACAGAGAGCCCTGACCGCCAAAACCTGCAATGATAGAAGAAAATGTACTCATATTATTTGCCCTCCTCTGCTGTAATGTCCTTGAAAACGCCAAGAGGATAGTAAGGAATCATTTTTTCTCTTACAAATTCCATCGCTTTCACAGGTGTCAAGCCCCAGTTTGTCGGGCAGCTTGCTACCACCTCAACAAATGTGAAGCCCAGACCCTTTTTCTGGATTTCCAGTGCTTTTTGGATTGCTTTTTTCGCCTGCGTCACCTGAGCAGGTGTAGAAATGCTTACTCTTTCGATATAAGCGGGGCCTGTCAGTGTAGCCAGCATTTCGGAAACTCTCAGGGGGTTACCGTTTACCTTGGGGTCACGGCCTGCCTTTGCTGTGGTAGCCTTCATGCCGGGCAGTGTGGTAGGTGCCATCTGACCACCTGTCATACCGTAGATACCGTTGTTGATGAAAATTGTTGTAATCTTTTCACCTCTGGCAGCGGCATGTACGATTTCTGCCGTACCGATGGAAGCCAAGTCGCCATCGCCCTGATATGTGATCACTGTTTTATCGGGGTGTACTCTCTTGATACCGGATGCAGTTGCGGGAGCACGACCGTGAGCGCACTGGATTGCGTCAAAATTGAAGTATTTATTAGCGAATACAGCACAGCCTACGGGCACTGCACAAATGGCGTTTTTGTCTTCGCCGCTTTTTTCCAGGCATTCTGCCAGCAGTCTATGTACAATACCGTGTGCACAACCGGGACAATAATGCAATTTTACATCGGTTAAAGCTTTTGTTTTTTCAAATATAACTGCCATTATTTGCCACCTCCCATAACTTCCTTACCAAATTCTACGATTTCATCTACCGTAGGAACGTTACCACCGGTTCTACCGTGGAACAATACCTTTGTTCTGTCGTTACAAGCAAATGCAACGTCGGGTACCATCTGACCCATGGACATTTCCACATCAAGATATTTCTTAATCTGTGCGTCCCATTTATCGAATGCTTTCTGAGGGAAGGGCCACAGTGTTTTCGGTCTAATCATACCAACCTTGAAACCGGCATTTCTCAGGTAGCCGATTGCGGTTCTTACAACTCTGGAAGCCGTACCATAGGAAACGAATGCATATTCCGCATCATCCATTTTATATTCTTCCCAAGCCTGCTCGTTTGCTTCAATACGGGCATATCTGTCAAAGTTTCTGTGGTTCCAAGCTTCACAATCATCGGGTTCGATAACCAAGTTCTCGATCATGTGCTTTTCGCCATCGCCTTTGCCTGTCAGCGCCCATGTTTTTTCGGGGATACCCTCTCTGCGTACATAGTTAAATTCAACGGGCTCCATCATCTGACCAATCAGACCGTCAGCCAGAACGATAACGGGAGTACCGTACATATCAGCGATATCGAAAGCTTCCATAACCATATCAACAGCCTCCTGCACAGAAGCGGGAGCCAGAACAACGTCATGGTAGTCACCATTTGCGCCGCCTTTTACGACCATGTTATAGTCAGCCTGACCGGGCTGAATGGTACCCAGACCCGGGCCGCCACGCATCATGTTAATAATAACCGCAGGCAGACCTGCATTGGAGATATAGCCGATACCTTCCTGTTTCAGGGCGATACCGGGGGAAGAAGAACTTGTCAGAACACGAGCGCCGGCTGCTGCTGCGCCGTAAACCATGTTGATTGCCGCCACTTCAGACTCTGCCTGAATGAAGGTGCCACCAACCTTGGGTAATTCACTGGATAAATATTCAGGCACTTCGCTCTGAGGAGTAATCGGATAGCCGAAGAAATATCTGCAACCCGCCTCAATCGCCGCCTTACCAACTGCTTCGTTGCCTTTCATCAAAACCTTTGCCATTGAATTTCCTCCTCTCTGTTAGTCGAGCTTTTCTACTGTGATTGCACAATCAGGACACATTTTCGCACAGCTGGTGCAAGCGATACAGTCATCGCTCACCATTTCTGCGGGGTTGTAACCTGCAGGATTGATTTTGGTTGTCGAAAGAGCAAGAACATTCTTTGGACAAACAGAAACACAAAGTGCGCAACCCTTGCAAATCACTTCATTGATTGTTACTTTACCTTTTGCCATTCAAAATACACCTCCATAAATATTTGAATTTACATCCAGGCTTGCCGCATATGAAACTTCATCGGGAATAATTCCCCGGAAAGTCCTTCAGGCACGTCTTCTGTCAACAGTTCCTCCACATAGGAAACGTATTTCACAGGGACGCCTGTTCGTTTCGTTACTTCCTTCAATATCGCATCTCCGTGGGAAAGACAGGAAGCTGTCGTTTCTCTGACCAGATTTGTGTTATTGACGAAGCCTGTCACCTTCAGTCCCGCTGCATACTCCAGATTTTCCATCTGTTCAATGACACCTTCCGGTGTAGAGGTATTGGGACGATATGTATTGACTACCATAAGAAAGTCTGTTTCCGCCGGATCCAGAAGGGGTTTCATTCTGCCGAGAACCAAAGTCCCCACATCGTTACCGCCCAAATCCACCACATACTGAAACTCTTTGTTTGTCACAGGGGTGGTCATAGCACCGGAAACAGCGGGCACATCGACGCCTGCACCCTCCAGAGAGGAGGCAATAACGGTAATGCCCATTTCTTCCAGCTCCTTCTTCTTTTCACGAGAACGGAAATAAACATTTACGATATCCAAATCGGCAATGGCAACCTTTCCCTCTGCCTTTTCCCGCAGAGTCTTCACATAATTGACTGCAAATTCGGTTTTTCCACTGCCGTAGTGACCTGTAATGATTCTGACTCTTTTGTCATCAGTTACCATATTTCGCACCTCCATAAAATCTCCCAATGATTATCCGGTCACAAAGGCCCAATTTTACCCCCATTGGAAATTTTGACCGCAAACCGGCAATATTTTGGAAATTTTAGATAAAATATACGAAAATTACAAAAATCTTTTTGGCAATATTTTTGTTTTTTTATTTTTTATCCGAATACAGTATAACGCACTGTCATTTATTTTGCAATAAAATTCATATATTTTTTATTTTGTACTTGAAAAAAAACATTTCCGCCGTACAAATTACAGTAAATGAAGGTTTTTTTCAAAATATTTGTGTGAATTATATACTTTTCACCCTGAAAATGCGTGGTGTTTTATTTTATTTTACTATTTGTCTTACAAGAATATATCTGTTTCCCACCCTTAGATTTCCATGAAAAACAATAAAAAACCCCCATTTCAGACAGCTTTCGCCATCTGTAAACGAGGGGTTTCCACTTGATATTTCTCTCTTGTCTTACATGTCAATCAAATATTATACAGCAATTCCCCATAAGTCGGGAACGGCCAAGCCTTTTCGTCCACCAGCATTTCCAGCCGGTCTGCCGGCTCTCTCAGCTCCTTCATAGCTGCAAATACATAATCCCGGTAGAAAATCGCCTGAGATTTGCTTTCTCCCTTGAACATACCGGCCTGCTCCGTCACTTCCACCAGTACTTTCAGCCGTTCGTGGAACAGCTTTAGGTTCTCGCTGACTTCTTGTAATAATGCTTCTTCCACAGAGGCGTCCATGCCTGCCGCTTTTACGGCATTGACGCATTGTGCAAGCTCTCCTGCATATTTTACTACTGCCGGACGGATTTGTTTGGAAGCAATATCAATCATGGTTTTTGCTTCAATATTGATTTGCTTCACATAGGCCTCATAACGAATTTCCGCTCTGGATTGCAGTTCCACCTTGCTCAATACACCATGGCGTCCAAACAGATTGATGGTTTTATCGGAAACAAAGGCTTCCACCGCATCTACGGAATTGGTGATGTTGGGTAATCCTCTGCGTTCCGCCTCTTGAATCCATTCATCGGAGTATCCGTTTCCGTCAAATATAATCCGCTTGTGTTCCACATATGTCCTGCGAATCAAATCATGGACTGCCGCATCAAAATCCTCTGCCTTTTCCAGTTCATCGGCAAATTCCATCAAGACGTCTGCCACAATGGTATTCAGCGAAAAATTCGGCCCGGAAATAGAGCCGGAGGACGGCGGCATACGGAATTCAAACTTGTTCCCCGTAAAAGCAAAGGGAGAGGTTCTGTTTCTGTCCGTTGCGTCCCGCTTTAAGGCCGGCAGTGTATTGACCCCGACACGCATTTTCCCGCCTTGGGAACTGCTGGTAGCCTCACCATGCTCAATCTGGTCAAAAATATCCCGCAGCTGATCCCCAAGGAATATGGAAATAATAGCCGGAGGTGCCTCTTGGGAGCCCAAACGGTGGTCGTTTCCGGGGCTGGCGGCAGAAACCCGCAATAATTCCGCATGTTGGTCCACACCCTTGATAATGGCACTGAGGAACACCAAAAACTGTGCATTTTCATGAGGTGTTTTACCGGGATCCAGCAAATTCTGACCATCATCCGTATTCAAAGACCAGTTGTTGTGCTTGCCGCTGCCGTTTACGCCTGCAAAGGGCTTTTCATGGAGCAGGCAGGCCAAACCATGATGGCTGGCAATACGCTTCATGGCCTCCATAATCAACTGATTATGGTCTGTGGCCTGATTGCAGTCGTCATAAATCGGTGCCAGCTCATGCTGTGCCGGCGCCACTTCGTTGTGCTGTGTTTTTGCCGGTACGCCCAGCTTCCATAGCTCCACATTCAACTCATGCATAAAGCCGGCGATGCGCTCTTTAATACTGCCGAAATAATGATCGTCCAGCTCCTGTCCCTTTGGAGGCGGCGCACCGAATAATGTACGGCCTGTAAAAATCAGGTCTTTTCTCTGGTTATATAACATTCTGTCAATCAGGAAGTATTCCTGCTCCGCACCGCAGGAAACAGAAACCTTTTTTGTTGTGGTATTACCGAATAATCGCAGTATCCGCATGGCCTGTCTGCCCACAGCCTCGGCAGAACGCAGCAGCGGTGTCTTTTTATCCAGAGCCTCTCCTGTGTAGGAGCAAAAAGCCGTAGGGATATATAATGTAATCCCCCCGTTGTCCTTCCGCAAAAAAGCCGGAGAGGTGCAGTCCCATGCCGTATAGCCTCTGGCCTCGAATGTTGCCCGTAAGCCGCCGGAAGGGAAAGAGGAAGCATCTGATTCCCCCTTAATCAATTCCTTTCCGGAAAATTCCATGATAACTTTACCGTTAGAAGGCGGTGCTAGGAAAGAATCGTGCTTTTCCGCCGTAATCCCCGTCATAGGCTGAAACCAGTGGGTATAATGGGTAGCCCCTCTCTCAATGGCCCAATCCTTCATGGCATTGGCAATAATATCTGCAATGGAGGAATTCAGCATTTCTCCCCGTTCAATGGTTTTTTTCAGTTCCAGATACACATCTTTGGGAAGGTGTTCCCGCATCATGGCATCATTGAATACATTTATCCCGAAAATTTCGGGCACCGAAATTTTTTCGCTCATAGACCGTTCCTTTCTCTTTCTGTCTTACGGAAAACAGAAGTTTTTTTCATTCCGCTCCTATCAGAAAAAATACTTCAAGCACATTTCTTTCATTATACAGGCGAAGGGCTTCTTTTGCAACGCTTTTACTTTTGTCGATTTAGAGAAATTTTTGTATTCCGGCTGATTTTTTTACCAAATTCATACAAAAAGAAGCACCATGCCCTTCGTATATGCACAAACATTTATTCGCATTTTCCACAAATTGCTATTGAAAAAGAACGTAAGTTCGTATATGATATAAGTAATCTCAGGGAAAGGGGAAATAATGATGAAGCTCTTGAATCAACAAATTGATATGATTTCTTGGACCTCGCAGGAGGGCGTGGTCACCCCCATCCGCTTTCGTATGGAAGAAAACGGACAGCCAATCGTCATTAAAATCGGTCATATTCTGCAAACGGAAAAGGATTTTTTTGGCGGCACCCCTACTCTGCACTTTCGTTGCAGCAGCCTCATCGGTAACACAGAAAAAATCTATGAATTAACCTATAATTGCAGAAACCAAAAATGGCTTTTGAAAAAAATGTAACGGCCCCCGCAAAAAGAGCGGTGCCTGCTATGGATTTTACGGACATACCCAATGGCATCGTTCTTTTTATATTTTTCGCCGTATTTTATGGGAATCGCTCTTGGATATGCCTTTTTGCAGATAAAAAATTCATTCTTTCCCCAAAAAATTCTATTCTTCTCTTGAAAAACCATTTTGGTTTCCTGTATACTATTTTACATGAAGCATATGAACGCATTTATATTTATAAGGAGGTTCCTTATGGAATATACACCCATTACGTTAACAGAACAGGATAAAGCTATACTGAACTCCTATCTCCCTGTAGCAGAAAGCGTTGCCCGGTTTTGGGGCGATGGTTGCGAGGTCGTCATACATAATCTATCAAACCTAGACGCTTCTGTAGTCAAAATCATCAACGGACACCTTTCCGGCAGAGAGATCGGGGCACCGATATCCGAAGCAACCCTTTCCATTGTCAATCAAATGATAGAGGATCCGGCTTTGCAGCATATCATATATTTCGCCAAAAACAAGCGGAATGAAACCTTTAAGGCACTGGTTTCTTCCATAAAAGGGGAGAACGGAACCATCATCGGTCTGTTCTGCATCAATTTTTATTTGAACACCTCTCTTTCTTCTTTTGTGCATACCTTTACTCCTACGGCAAAAGCAGACCAAGAGTATATTTCCGAAACTTTTGTAGAGAACACGAAGGAATTGATGATAAACGCCCTAAACGAAGCCAGAAATACCGTTTATAACAACCCGTCCATCTCCTCCTCCAATCGGAATAAAGAGATTGTCGCCATACTGCAGCAAAAAAGCATATTTAAATTAAAAGATTCCGTCGTGACCATAGCGGAACTATTGGGCGTTTCCAAAAATACGATTTATATGCACATTCGCAACATGAATAAATAATGGTTGGCAAATACCTGTTTTTGCGGCTTTCTCGCCCCAAAACTGCATAATCATAATAAAGAAAGAAGGAGAATTCTGAACAGCAGAACTCTCCTTTTTTTGTAAATCTTCTATTTCCCTTGCCCATTTATCGGCACTCATAGCCCACTACTACACCGCCGCGTTCTGCATAATAGCTGCAAATGCCGCCGGTTTTCATTTCCTCGATTTCGACTCCCGGGTAAATCTCCAGAATACATTCTTTAATAAATTGCAGGCCTTCCTCGTTTCCGCAATGGCTGAGTATAATTTTACCGCCCTTGTAACTTTGCCGCTCCATCTCGTCCAGCAGTATTTTGGCACCCTTCTTTTTCCCTCTTGCCTTTCCGATGGATTCAATGCTGCCGCCCTCGTTGGTTTTGGCAATGACGTGTAAGCCCAAAACATTGGCAGCCATACCGGCCATTTTGGAAACCCTGCCGTTTTTCACTAAATTTTCAATGCTGTAAAGCAAAAATACCAACTGCGTATCCTTTGCATAAGCGTCCATTTCCCGACAGACCTCTTCAAATTCCAGACCTTTTTCCAATAATTCCACCAGTTTGTAGACCAAAAGCACCATTTTACCGGAAGCGGAGCAGGAATCTAAAATATAAATCTTTTTTTCCGGATGCTCCTCCAGCACCATGCGTTTTGCCAGCTCTGCGCTGTTATGGCTGCCGGAAAGGGTTCCGGTCACCGTAATGACATAACATTCTTCTGCATCTCTAAATTCCGTTGCCCACTGCTCCGGGCTGGGGCAGGCGGTACCTGTCTTGCCGGGGTAAGCATAGACCTCGTCCATCATTTTTTCCGTATCCAAAGTTGCATCATCTACAAATTCCTTATCTCCCACAATGATTTTCAACGGTACTTTGGAAAAAACGACCCCCTCGGGAACATATTGCAGTCCCATTAAATCACAGCCCGAATCAAATAATATCTTTTTCATATTTCAATCCCTCCAAGGCAATTTTTCTGCTTAATCTGGTTTTTATTACTAGATATTATTGTATCATACACGCATTTATGATACAATTTACAAAACGCACATTTTTGTCACATTTCTTTGGGAGGACGCCATGTATGCAATGAAAAAGAGAGTTTCTCTCCCCCATACAGCAGGCATTTATCTGGCTCACGCCCTGATAGACCTGATGGAGGAAAAAACGCTGGAGGAAATCTCCATCACCGAATTGACGAAAAAAGCCGGTGTTTCCCGCATGAGCTATTACCGTAGCTTCTCCGCCAAACAGCAAATTTTGGAGGAATATTTGCGTACCATTTTGCGCCGCTTTCGTATAGAGGGTGAACGGGAAGGCTATCTCGGCTCCAATCACGGCTATGAACAACTGCTGTATAGCTTCCGTTTTTTCCGTCAGCATAGTCGCTTTGCTCTGTGCCTGCATCATGCCAATCTTTCTTCTATTTTGCTGGAAGGATTGAATCATTATATGGAAACCTATATTCTGCCGGAGCAGGCAGATTTTGTGAGCCGATGCAACGCCTATGCCTGTGCCGGCGCTTTATATAACCTCTATATCCAATGGCTGAAAAACGATATGCAGCAAAGCGAAGAAACCATGGTAGAAATTGCCTACCGTATGTTTTCTGTCCATAAGCGTGCCATAGAAAAACAGCATCTTCAAGGCTAACTGTCTTGAAAATGCTGTTTTTTATGCCCTTTATCAACCCTCAAATCCCTGTTCTTCCAGAAATTTTCTGTCTTTCTCTGTCAAATCTGCCTTTTCCAATAAATCGGGGCGTTTTTTTGCTGTTCGCAATAAGGCTTGTTCCCGCCGCCATTTTGCGACGTTCCCGTGATGGCCGCTCAATAGCACCTCCGGCACTTCCCTGCCCATAAACACCGGCGGTCGGGTATATTGCGGGTATTCCAAAAGCCCGTCAGAAAAACTCTCGTCGGCAAAAGATTCCTCCTTGCCCAACACACCGGGCACCAGACGGGATATGGCATCAATCATGGTAATCGCCGCCAATTCTCCGCCTGTCAGCACAAAATCCCCCAGCGAGATTTCATCAGTCACAATTTCCTCAATCAACCGCTCGTCCACCCCTTCGTAATGCCCGCAAAGAAAAACCAGTTTGTCCTCTCGGGCCAATTCCTCTGCAATCCGCTGGGTAAAGGGCCTGCCTTGGGGGGTCATGTAAACCACTCTTGCGCCTTCCGCTTGGGGCATCAGGCTTTGGTAGGCGTCATAAATCGGCTGTCCCTGCATCACCATGCCTGCACCGCCGCCATAGGGATAATCGTCTACATGCTTTTGCTTGTTTAACGTATACTCCCGAATGTTGACAGACTTTACGCCAATGAGCCCTTCTGCCTGTGCCCTGCCCAGAATACTGTGGGAAAGGGTCTGCGTAATCATTTCGGGGAATAATGTCAAAACGAAAAACTGCTTCATCATCTCAGCCCTTCCAATAGATGCACGGTCATAATACCCGCTTCCAAGTCCACTTTTTTGATACAATCCTTGATGGCAGGAATCAAAAGTTCCTTGTCCCCGGCCTCTTTTTGTACGGCATAGACATCATTTGCACCGGTTTCATAGATTTTCACCAGTTCACCCAGCACCTCGCCGTCCTCCGTCACCACCTGCAAGCCGTATAAATCCCGCGTATAGTACTCGTCCTCTTCCAGAGGGATTGCCAGGGCATCGGGGATTAAAATTCTGCCATTTTTGTATAGCTCCGCCACATTGATGTCTGTGATTTCCTTTACTGTCAGCAGTACAAACTGCTTATGGTATGCCACTTTTTGTATATGAAAGGTTTCCTGTTTCCCTCTGATTTCCACAATCATTTCTTTCAATCGCTCAAAACGGGACGGATCCTGGGTAGTAGGAAAAACCCGCATGGTTCCTTTGATTCCGTGGGTTCCGGTAATAACGCCGATTTCAAAAAACTGTTCCATACGCACCTCATTTCAATCCTTTGAAAAAACGGCAGGGGGATTCCCTGCCGCATACCGTATTCCTGCTTACTGCACGATTTCTACGATAATTTTTTTGTCCTCATGGATACCGGCCGCCTTCACAACAGTACGAATTGCCTTGGCAATTCTGCCCTGTTTGCCGATGACCTTACCCATGTCTTCGGGAGCAACCTTCAACTCCAGCACCAACGCACGTTCGTTGTCGGTCTGTGTCACCACTACCTGTTCCGGATGCTCCACCAGTCTTTTTGCAATGACTTCTAACAGCTCTTTCATGACTTAAGCCCTCCGTTTCGGATTATTCGCCGATAACGCCTGCTTTTTTCAGCAGAGCCTTTGCAGTTTCAGAAGGCTGTGCGCCAGTTGCAAGCCATTTGTTAGCTGCCTCAGCGTCTACTTTCAAAACAACAGGTTCCTTTGTAGGATCATAGTAACCGATTTCGTCAATCGATTTGCCGTTTCTGGATGTTCTGGAATCTGCCACTACAATTCTATAAAAAGGAGCCTTCTTTGCACCCAGTCTTTTCAGTCTGATTCTTACTGCCATGTTTTTCACCTCCCTGAACATTTCCTTATATCCTCATTCCTGCCGGAATAAAGCCTGATTATCTGAAAAACGGAAGTTTCCCGCGTTTTCCCTTTTGCATATTGTTCATCTGCTTCATCATTTTTTTCATTTCTTCAAACTGCTTGAGCAGACGATTCACATCGGCAATGCTTCGCCCACAGCCGTTGGCGATACGCTTTTTCCTCGGTCCGTTCAAAATAGAAGGATTAGCCCGCTCTGCCTTTGTCATGGACTGTATAATTGCCTCAGTTTTTGCCATTTCCTTAGCAGGGTCAACCCCCTGTAAGGCGGCATTTAAGTCAAAATTTCCCATACCCGGCAGCATACTCATCAGGTCTTTCAATGGACCCATTTTCTTAATCTGCTGCATCTGGGTAAGAAAATCCTCCAGCGTAAAATCATTGGAACGGAGTTTTTTCTCCATTTCCAAAGCTTCCTGCTCGTCGATATTTTGCTGCACCTTATCGATAAGAGAAAGCACATCTCCCATTCCCAGAATACGAGATGCCATACGGTCGGGGTAAAACGGTTCCAAATCCTCCATTTTCTCGCCCATACCGATGTATTTAATGGGTTTGTTGGTAACACTTCTGACAGAAAGGGCGGCACCACCTCTGGCATCGCCGTCCAGCTTCGTCAAAATAATACCGTCTACACCCAACTGGCTGTCAAAGCTTTCCGCAACGGTAACGGCATCCTGACCGGTCATGGCGTCCACCACCAGAAGGATTTCTTGGGGCTTTACCGTTGCCTTAATATCCTGTAATTCCTGCATCAGTTCTTCGTTGATATGCAGTCGCCCTGCCGTATCAATCAAAATCACATCATGATGCTGTTCTGCCGCATATTCCAAGGCTTTTTTAGAAATTTCCACAGGACTGAGCTGATCGCCCATTTCAAATACAGGGATATTATAATTCTTCCCCACCACCTGTAACTGCTTGATTGCCGCAGGCCGATATACGTCACAGGCCACCAGTAGAGGGTTTCGCCCCTGCTTACGCAGCTGTCCCGCCAGCTTGCCGCTGGAGGTGGTTTTCCCTGCACCCTGCAAGCCTACCATCATATATACCGTCGGCGGCCGATTGGCAAAGGTCAGACGGCTTTGGGTGGTACCCATCAGGTCAATCAGTTCCTCGTTTACGATTTTGATGACCTGCTGTCCGGGGTTAAGCCCTTCCAGCACCTCTGTACCAATGGCACGTTCCGTTACTTTCTTGATAAAATCTTTTACAATTTTGAAATTAACGTCCGCCTCCAAAAGGGCGATCTTCACTTCCCGCATAGCGGCTTTGACGTCTGCTTCCGTCAGTCTGCCCTTGCCCCGCAGCTGTTTGAATACTTCCTGCAGCTTACCGGATAAATTTTCAAAGGCCATGAATCACGCCTCCTTTCAGGATAAAATGTCCTCAGCGATTTGTTTCATCTTTCGGATTGCCTGCACGGTTATGGCATCGGGACTTTTCCGTTCCACTTCCTCCATGATATGCTTCATTTCCCGTACGGCCTTATTCTGCGCCTGAAAACGGGCAACCAGCTGCAGCTTTTCCTCGTAGCCCAGCAGTATTTTTTCTGTGCGTTTGAACTGATCCTGCACAGCCTGCCTGCTGACGGATAATTCCTCGCCGATTTCCGAAAGCGATAAATCATCTTGATAATACATTTCATAGACCTGCTTTTGCTTTTGTGTCAGCAATTCGCCGTAAAAATCATAAAGCAGTGTCAGCTGCAAAATATCATCCATGGATTTTGCCTCCCCTAAAGGAATTTACAATCACCTTTGCTATTCTAACAGAAAACAAATTCCTCTGTCAAGTATTTTTCCTTTACATCTCACATTTTTTTATTTTGCAGGAAAATTGATGCAATCCACGGTCAATTTCTTTTCGGAAACCCATATTGCACTGTAATGTCCCTGCTTGGAATTAAAATTCCAAAATCCTCTTGGCCCGGCTCCTGTCAGATGGCAGAGCATGGCACTTAATGCCCCGTTATGAGAAACCACAAGAATATGTCTGCCTTTGTTTTCCCGTATGATGCCGTCCAATCTTTCTGTCACCCGCCGGTAAAAATCCAAAAAACGCTCTCCCTTGGGCATGGTACAGTTTTCCCAGTCTACCCGCCATTGCTTCAGGGCAATTCTGTCCGCTTCGGTCATATCCTCCCATGTACGGTCTTCCCAATCGCCGTAATAAAGCTCCCGTAGCTGCGGTTCTTTTTGTACCTCTCTGCCCTCAGCGATGATTTCCGCCGTATGTAAGGCTCTTTTCAAATCACTGGAATAAATGGCATCCAGATGGATTTCCCGAAAAGCTTCCCGCAATAATTCCGCCTGTTGCAGACCTTTTTCATTGATATCCGCATCGGTCCAGCCGTAAAATCTGTTGTTCAAATTCATATCTGTTTCTCCGTGGCGTACCAGATAAAGCTTCATGTGCCCACCTCCTGTATTGTATTCTAAACAATCCACCATTTGAATGCAAGAAAAAGCGGACGCCTCAAATTCATGAAACGCCCGCTTCTTCTGCTCCCAATTACTTCAAATTGAAGGAAAGACAGTCTGTGCACTGTTCTTGTGTAGGGTTGTTTTCGTGAGTCCCTACCTGAATGGTTTCCAAGGTACAGTAATTTTTTGTGTCATGATGATATCTGCAGCTTTCTACCGTACATTTGATACATTCATTACATTTTTCCATGCTTGATTCCTCCTCGCATTTTGGTTGCAGGAATAGTATGCACACTTTTGCGAAAAGGATAACCGGAAATTTTTCTTTTTTCAGACAAAAAAATATGATACACTATCCGAAAAAGCAATCCACCGATAAAAACCTTTCCGCAAGAGAGCAGTTAATTTACCGGTACGGATAAAAATGAAAGGAAGTGTCCCCTTATGGCAGAAGGAAAAACGCCCAAAAAAGCACCTGCAAAAAAATCCACCGCAAAAACAAATGCGGGTAAAAAACTGACCGTCACATTGGATAAAGAAACCATAACACTGCTGGAGGAATATGTTGCGGAATTTGGCTTCGGCAAAGACGAATTTGTAAAAAAAGCCATTCAGGAAAAAATCAGTCGAGATAAAATCAGTTCCATGATTGACTCCATGATAAAGCTGTAAATAAAAAAAGAAAGTTCCTGTTGTCCAAGAACCTCCTCCGGAATACAAATAACGTCGCTTCGTTCCCTTCAACCGAAAATGGTTTTTTTCATCTCACGACGGTATCATACCGTCTTTTTTATGCAATCCGCATATGCTCCATCAGTATCTCGTTTTTCATCAGCTGGCGGAATACTGCATACCCAAGGCAGGATACGGCCAAAAATTCACCCAATGCCACCGCCGCCATACTCAGCAGCAGCGGATCGCCAAAAAAATAAAGTTCTATGCCGATAAAGCTGTTGCAGAATACAGGCCATAAGCTTGCCCCAAACAGGGTTTTGCTGTGCCGTGTAATGCCCCACATAGCCGCCACCGTGCAAGTGGTGCCAAAGGCCACGTCCATCAATCCAAAGGGACTAAAGCAGTTGGCGATAAAACAGCCTAAAATCAGCCCGGGTGCATATCGCTTATCAATAAATGCCAATAGCACCAGCATTTCGGAAATCCGTACTTGTATCATGCCGAAACTCAGCGGTGCCACCGCTAATGTCAGCACCACATAAACCGCCGCCACCAACGCCGTAGAAACCAGCATTTTGCTGGATATTCTTTTTTCTTTCATGCTTTTTTCTTTCATGAAAAAGCCTCCCTGTTTTTTATTTCCGAGATGGCGGAATCGCCCCTGCTGTTCTTGGCAAAAAACCTCTCGCCCTATTTATTTTAGCCATATACCAATAGGCTTATCTGTTTCGCATAGAGGGTTTTTATATACCTCTTGCACAGGATTAAAAAAGCCCCTTTTAGCAGGGGCAGACTCAACATATTCTTTTCGGATCATTAAGATAATACTGCTGCCAATTCCTCCACGGCCGCATTTTCATCTTTGCCTTCCGCCGTAATGACAGCGGTCTGACCGCTTTGCATATTTAAGGCAATGGTACCCATAATGCTTTTTGCATTGATTTTCTTCTCTGCAATGCTCACATAGATATCCGATTCATATTTTCCTGCTGTCTGTACGAAAAAAGCCGCCTGTCTGGCATCTAAAGATGTTTTGATGGTAATTGATTTTTGTGTCATTCCGGTTCACCCTTACCCTCTCTTAATGATTCAGCGATAGTACTGATTTTTCGCAGCCTGTGATTGACACCGGATTTTCCCACAGGTGTCATCAAAAAAGAACCCAATTCTTTCAAGCTTTTATCGGGATATTCCATGCGAAGGCGGGCAACCTCTTCCAGCTGCTCCGGCAATCGGGCAAGCCCGATGGTCTCTTCGATATAGGCAATATCCTCCAACTGTTTCACTGCCGCACCAACGACCTTGTTCAAATTTGCCGTTTCGCAGTTAACCCTTCTGTTGATGTCGTTGCGCATTTCCTTCACAATACGGACATTTTCCAGATCCATCAGTGCAAGGGGGGCTTCCATGATATTGAGAATATCCACAATTTGCTCCCCTTCCTTTAAGTAGACGATAAAATGGTCTTTTCTCTCCACCACTTTTGCGTCCAGCTCAAAGGAATTGATGATATCCCGCAACTGCTGTGCCGTTGACATATCGGCCAGAACAAACTCCAGATGATAATTCTTATTGGGGTCATTCACAGAGCCGGCAGCGATAAAAGCTCCCCGGATATAGGCCCTGCGGCAGCAAATACTGCTGACCACCGGAGCATAAATCCTTTGGACAATTTCCCGCCGTCCTGCCTCCTCAAATAATAAGCCTGTGGCATGAAGGAGGGTCTCTGCCTGCAACGGGTCCCGCAGAACAAGGGTATAGGATTTCCCCCGATGCTTTTTCCCGCCGCTTCTGGTCGATATTTCCGCTTTCATATTAAAAGTATTTCTCAATAATGTAAAGCACTTTTTTGCGACATAGAAATTTTCGGTTTGTATTTTTAACCAAAAATTCTCTCCAAAGTCAACCACTTGCCCACAGATATTGACAAAGGCTGCCATTTCCGCAATTTCACAGTGTCTCCCATTCCCAAAATGCAGGGATAACTCTCCCTTAACCTTAGACGAAAATGACAAATTTACCCCTCCTTCCCGTCTTTTTAACGAAAACAATTGTTTTCCTACTTCTTATGACGGGCATCTTTTTCGATATCGTGATGCTCCAGCAAAAGGGCGTGCCTTTCCCGCCCCAAGGTTTGATATAGGGCATTTGCCAGCGTCACAGATCGGTGTTTCCCGCCGGTGCAGCCGATGCTGATAACAAGGCTGTTTTTGCCCTCCTTGATATATAGAGGAATCAAAAACTCCAGCATATCCACCATTTTTTGCAGAAAAGTCCGGCTTTCCTTGAAATTCATGACATAACTGCTGACAGGCTCATCGTTGCCGGTCATTTCCTTCAATTCCTGAATGTAGAAAGGATTGGGCAAAAAGCGAACATCAAATACCAAATCGCTATCGGCCGGGATACCGTATTTGAACCCAAAGGAACGAATGGTGATAACAAGGCTCTCGAAATTTTGATTTTCCACAAAAATACGGTTGATTTGCTCCTTGAGCTGTCTGGTCAAAATCTGGCTGGTATCAATGATATAGGTCGCCTTTGTTTTCACCTCTTTGAGCATAGCCCGTTCTTTTTGTATGCCCTCCTGAATGGAGCCGCCCTTGGAAAGAGGGTGGGTACGTCTGGTTTCTTTATATCGCTTAATCAGCACATCATCAGAAGCGTCCAGAAACAAAATTTCGTATTCATAGCCCCTCTCCTGTAAGCTGAATAATACCTGAAATAAATCGTTGAATAGCTTGCCGCCGCGAATATCTATCCCCATGGCAACTCTTTCAATTTCCCCCTCCTGCTCATAGCAAAGTTCTGCAAACTTCGGCAATAACGCAGGCGGAAGATTATCCACGCAAAAAAAGTTAATGTCCTCCAAAAACTTCAATACGGAGGTTTTTCCCGCACCCGACATACCTGTTACAATGACAAATCTCATTGGCTTCACCACCCTTCTTTTGTCCCTTATTCTTCCCCGATAATTTTCACTTCCGGCTCCAAATGTACGCCAAATTTTTCCTGCACTTCTTTTTGGCAAAAAACAATCAAATCCAAAATATCCTGTGCCGTTGCACCGCCGATATTGATGAGAAAGCCGGAATGTTTTTCCGAAATCTGTGCCCCGCCGATGGTTTTCCCCTTTAAGCCGGCGTCCTGCATCAGTTTCCCGGCAAAATACCCCTCCGGCCGCTTAAAGGTACTGCCTGCACTGGGGTATTGCAGGGGCTGTTTTTCCCGCCGTTGCTCCGCCAATTCCGCCATACGGGCAAGGATTGCTTTTTTCTCGCCGCTTTGAAGCCGCAGCTTTGCTCCCAGCACGATATATCCCGCCTCGGGTATGATACTGTGGCGGTAAGAAAGTGCCAGCTCCTCTGCCGGAATGGTTTTGATTTCCAAGTCCGGTGTCAGCACATCAACGCTCACAAGAATATCCTTCATTTCACCGCCGTAAGCGCCGGCATTCATCACCGCAGCCCCGCCAATGGTGCCGGGAATACCCGAGGCAAATTCCATACCGCTTAGACCAATCTCTGCCGCCTTTGCTGCCACGGCGGATAATAAGGCACCGCCCTGTGCTTCGATTTCCCTGCCCCGTACCTCCACATGGCTCATATTGCTGTAAATCTGAATGACCGCACCACGAATGCCCTTGTCCCGCACCAAAAGATTGCTTCCATTGCCAATCACCAGAAAGGGGATTTTGTGTTTTTGCAATATCTGGATGGCACATCCAATCTCCTCGTTGCTTTTTGGCAGTATGAAAATATCTGCCGGGCCGCCGGTACGAAAGGTGGTATGCTCTTTCATAGGTTCCTGTAAACGAATACATTCTGTGCCTAGCTTTTGCCGCAGTTCTTCTATCGCCAATTCCATAGTTTCACCTTCTTAATCCGCATCTTTTTCATTCTCCAGCCAGATTCTTTTTTCAAATTCCCTCGCCGTAAAATCCCCCATTTTTTTCTGACGATTCATAATAGCGGCGGACTCGCAAATCACCGCTACATTTCTGCCCGGACGAATGGGAATGGTATTACAAAGCACTTTATTCCCCAAAATTTCCATATATTCCTCACTTAAGCCCAGTCTGTCGTAGGAATCGGCTTTCCCGTCCCAAATCTCCAGATGGATGACCAAATCAATGGTTTTTTGTTCTTTTATGGCACCCACGCCGAATAATTCCTTCACATTGAGCACACCGATGCCTCGTAGTTCGATTAAATACCGAATCAGCTCCGGACAGGTACCGATCAGCCGACGATCCGCAATTTTTCTGATTTCCACCGCATCATCGGCAATCAAACGATGGCCTCTTTTGATGAGTTCCAGCGCCGTTTCACTTTTCCCGATACCGCTGGCGCCGGTAATCAGCACGCCCTCGCCGTAAATATCCACCAAAACACCGTGCATCATGACTCTTTCGGCCAGTTCTTCCCTTAGCCAGAATATCATCTCCGCATTAAACTCCGTAGTCATTTGGCTTGTGCGGAAAATAGGCACCTGATATTGTCTGCCAAACTCCAGCATTTCGGGAAAAATCTCCAGATTTTTGCAGACAATCAAACAGGGGATATGACTCTGGAATAAATGGCAGATGGCCTCCCGCCTTTTTTCCGTAGGCAAGCTTTGTAAATAGCTGTGCTCCACCCTGCCGATGATTTGCAGACGGTCATGGTCGAACCGCTCGTAAAATCCTGCCAGCTGCAAAGCCGGACGGTTGGTTTCCTTCCTGCTGATGCATCGCCCCTCTAAGCTGATTTCCGGCAATATATTTTCTAACTGAAATGCTTCTACAATTTTCTTTAATTCAGCAGAATACATCATTTTCTTCCTTTCTCTAAAAAGACGTACTTTTTTTCATCATACAGGAAATTCATTGCATTTGCAAATCCTCCCTATGGAAAAAGGCATAGACCTGCTCTGCGGAAGGAATGGTCATTTCCGCCACCTCCAGCAAATCAGCCACCTCTGCCTGTGCGATGTTTTCCACGGAACCGAAATGGCGCAGAAGGGCTTTTCGGCGCACCTCGCCAATGCCCGGAATATCGTCCAAAACCGAATGTAGATTTCGCTCCTGCCGCAGCTTGCGATGGTAAGTAATGGCGAAACGGTGTACCTCGTCCTGAATACGGGTTACCAGCTTAAACCCTTCGGAGGTCAAAGGCATCTGAATCTCTTTTTCCCGGAACAAAAGCCCTCTCGTTCGGTGCTTCTCGTCCTTCACCATACCGCAGACGGGGATTTCCATACCAAATGCCGCCAGCACTTCTTCTGCTGCATGAACTTGGGTCTTGCCGCCGTCCATCAGTATCAAATCCGGCAGACGGGTAAAACTGCTGGCTTTGCCCTCCGTCTTTTCCCGTATGGCATGGTTGAGCCTGCGGGTAATGACTTCTTTCATGGAGGCATAGTCATTGGCGCCGATTACAGTTTTAATCTTAAACTTCCGATAATCGCTGTTTTTCGCCTTTCCGTCCTCAAATACCACCATAGACCCAACGGATGCAAAGCCTTGGGTATTGGAAATATCGTAGGCCTCCACTCGCCGCAGCGGTGTCGGCAAGCCCAAGGCCTGCCGCAATTCCTCCATGGCGCCTTTGGTGCGCTGTTCCTCTCGTCTCAGCTTTTCGCCAAACTGCTCAAATATGAGCATGGCATTTTGGTGTGCAAGCTCTACCAGTTTGTGCTTTTCCCCTTTGACAGGCACCGTCAGCGTAACCTTGCTGCCCCGTCGCCGGGCAAGATAATCAGCAATGAACCCTCGTTCCTCCTCCATCAAATCCTCCTGTAATATGATTTCCTTGGGAATAAAGGCAGTACCGCTGTAAAACTGCTTGACAAAGGCCGTCAAAATCTCGCTTCGGCTTTGTTCCTCCGGTGCGGTCAGCGTAAAATTCTCCCGTCCCGTCATTTTGCCGCCACGAATGAAAAACACCTGAACCAGACATTCCTGAAACGCCCGTACAAAGGCAATGACATCCACATCGCCCAAGCCCGTGTTGGCCATTTTCTGTTTTTGTGCCACACTTTGAATGGCACGGAGCTTATCCCGCAGAGATGCGGCCTTTTCGTATTCCATGCTTTCCGCCGCCTCCGCCATTTCTCGCTCCATTTTTTTCATAATATCCTCATGCTTGCCCTCCAGAAAATCCATGGCGTCCTTCACATAGACCTGATACGCCGCCGCAGAAACCTTTCCGCTGCAAGGCGCCAAGCATTGCCCAATGTGAAAATTCAAGCAAGGCCGTTCCTTCCCGATTTCCTTCGGCAGGCTTTTTTTGCATTTTCGTATGGGAAAGAGCTTGTGGAGGGTTTCCACCGTTTCCTTCATGGCAAGCACATCGGTAAACGGGCCGTAATATTTCGCCTTATCCTTTTCCACCCGCCTGGTGACAAAAATTCTGGGGAACATTTCCTGCACCGTCACCTTAATATAGGGATAGGTTTTGTCATCCTTCAGCATGATATTGTAGTACGGATGATATTTTTTGATGAGGTTACATTCTAAAATCAAGGCTTCCATCTCGGAATCCGTCACAATATATTCAAACTCCCGAATATGGGGCACCATAGAGCGGGTTTTTGCCGTCTGGTTGCGGCTACTTTGGAAGTATTGCCGAACCCGATTACGTAGATTGACAGCCTTGCCCACATAAATCACATGATGGTCGGCGTCCTTCATCAGATACACTCCCGGTTTTTGGGGCAATTTTTTCAATTCCTCTGCAATATCGAACATCCACAACCGCTCCTTTCCCTCATGATTTGAAAAAAGAGAAGCCAAACTCACATTTCGCTTCTCTTTCTATTGTCTTTTATAATAACCGCACCCTTTGTAAGACCGGAATTAGCTTGCCACCCCCGGGCAGCGCCTGCAAATCCTCTTCCCGAATCCCTTTTATCAACAGCATAACCAAACAATAGACCAAAACTGCAACGAGAATCGCCAGTAAGGTTGCCACTGTATTATGGGGACACGCTGTAAAAATCAAACGATAGCTGCCCCATGCCGCTGCCCCCATAAACACGGAACCAATGACAGGCTTTAAGAAATTTCCCATCATATCAAATCGTGTCCCTGTCAAACGGGAAAGCATGGTTACGTCAAAAATTGCCGCCACCAAATAACAACCGGTAGTAGAAAGCACCGCTCCCAATACATTCAGCTGCGGAATCGAAATCAGGCAGGCATTCAAAGCCACCTTTGCCACTGCCCCTAACAAAGCGCCTATCACAGGCACCTTGATATGGTCAATCCCCTGCAAAATACCCGTGGAGGTCTGGCAAAGGGCAAGGAAAATAATGGAAATACCGCCTACTGTCAGGAGCATACCACCCTCCTGCGCCTTAGGAAAGAGCATCTGAATGATTTGTGTGCCCAAAACACTGATACCCACTGCCGCCGGCACAGAAATAATCATAGAAGTACGGAAGGTCAGCCCCATTTTACGGCGCACCTGCTTTTTCTCCCGCAGCTTCACAGATGCAGCAATACTGGGCAATGCCGCTGTTGCAACAGCCGTAGAGATTGCCACGGGCAATGTAGTCAGCGTCACATATTTACCGGAAAGCTGGCCATAGAGGGCATCTGCTTGGGCATGAGTAAAGCCCGTACCCAGTAATATCCGTTTTACCATAACCATATCCACCAAATTGGTCAGGCTGAAAACCGCCGTTCCTGCAATGATAGGCCATGCCGTTTTCAACACCTGTATCACAAGCTCCCGCCGCCCCTCCTCATAAGGCTGTCTGCATCGTCTTGCCCGCCGCAAAAGAGTCGGACGAATGAGGAAATAGCTGAAAATCACAATAACCAAACCTGCCAATGCACCAATGCCGGTACCCATGGTACCGCCTGCTGCCGCCAGAGGGATATTTTTCGTTTTCCCCTCCGGAATGGCAAGTCCCAGAAAAATATATGCCAAATATACACTGAAAAAGGCATTAAACACCTGCTCTACAATCTGAGAAAGCGCTGTGGGCACCATGGTATGCATTCCTTGAAAATACCCACGATATACCGACATAATCGCCACAATCACCAAAGTTGGGCAAAGGGTCAAAATCGCATGATAGCTCTCCGGGTATTCCACCAAAACTGCGATTTTTTTTGCCGATAAAAACAGCACAATGGCAAAAAACAAGCCCAAGGCAGTAGATACCGCCAAAGCCGACTGAAATACCCGATGGGCGTTTCGGTATTGCTTCAGGGAGATGCGTTCGGAAACCATTTTGGAGATGGCCGCCGGCAGCCCTGCCGAGGAAAGTATCAGCAAAAAGGTATAAATATAATACCCTGCACCATAAATGGCATTCCCCTCGTCTCCTATCATATTGGTCAAAGGCAGGCGATATACAAAGCCTAAAAAACGCACAAGAATACCGGCAGCCGCCAAAATTGCCGCCTGCTTAATGAATGAACCGCCTCTTTGTCCTGCCTTTGCCGCCATAGTGCACCTCTTATTTCCTACTGTCTGCCTGCCTTAATTTCCCCCGTGAATCCGATGCTTTCTGCGTAAATTACAATCTAAAATCTTCTTTCGCATACGCAGGCTTTGGGGAGTCACTTCCAATAGTTCGTCATCGCCGATAAATTCCATACACTGCTCCAAGGACATCTGAATGGGCGGCGTCAACCGTAACGCCTCGTCAGAGCCGCTGGAGCGGGTGTTTGTCAGCTGTTTTTTCTTACAAACGTTAATATCCATATCGTCAGCCCTTGCGTTTCTGCCAACGACCATACCTTCATATACCTTTACCCCGGCGCCGATGAATAAATCGCCCCTCTCTTGGGCGTTATATAGCCCATAGGTAATGGCCTCGCCGCTTTCAAAGGCAACCAAAGAGCCTTGGGAGCGGGTTGGAATATCCCCTTTGTAGGGCTCGTATTCATCAAATACGGAGTTCAAAATGCCGTTGCCCTTGGTGTCCGTCATAAATTCACTGCGGTAACCGATAAGCCCACGGGCAGGGATAGAAAACTCCAGACGGGTATACCCGCCCTTGGAGGGATACATATTCCGCATTTCTCCTTTTCTGCTGCCCAGCTTTTCAATGACGTTGCCCACAAATTCTTCCGGCACATCAATGGTCACAGCCTCCATAGGCTCGCATTTTTTCCCATCAATTTCCCGATATAATACCTCCGGCTTGGAAACCTGAAACTCATAGCCTTCCCGCCGCAGGGTTTCGATTAAAATGGATAAATGCAGTTCCCCTCTGCCGGAAACGCGGATACAATCCATACTGTCCGTATCCTCCACCCGCAGGCTGACATCCGTGTTCAATTCCTTGTATAATCTGTCCCGCAGGTGACGGGAGGTCACAAATTTCCCTTCCATGCCTGCAAAAGGGCTGTCGTTTACGGAAAAATTCATAGAAAGCGTAGGCTCTGAAATTTTCACGAAGGGCAGTGCCTCCGGCTTTGCGGGGGAACAGATGGTATCCCCAATCATAATGTTTTCAATACCGCTGAGGGCAACGATATTGCCCACGCCGGCCTCTTTGACCTCTACTCTCTGTAACCCTTCAAACTGATATAGTTTGGTAATCCGCAGCTTTTTCTGGGTATCCGCATTGTGCATATTCAGCACCACCACTTCATCATTGACATGAATGACGCCGTTTTCAATCTTCCCGATGCCGATACGTCCCACATATTCGCTGTAATCAATGGTGGATATCAATGCCTGCAAAGGGGCATCCGGATCTCCTTGGGGTGCGGGGATATGATTGATGATAGCCTCAAACAAGGGCTTCATATCCCCTTCCCTTGCATTTGCATCTTCGGAGGCATAGCCCCCTCTTGCGGAAGCGAATACAAAGGGAGAATCCAACTGTTCGTCGCTGGCATCTAACTCCATAAACAGCTCCAGCACCTCGTCCACCACTTCTTCGGGACGGGCTTCGGGGCGGTCTACTTTATTCACACAAACCACAACGGGATGGTGCAATTCCAATGCCTTTCGCAGTACAAATTTCGTCTGGGGCATAGGCCCTTCAAAGGCGTCCACCACCAGCACAACGCCGTCCACCATTTTCAGTACACGTTCCACCTCACCGCCAAAATCGGCATGGCCCGGTGTGTCAATGATGTTGATTTTGGTATCGCCATAATGAACGGCAGTATTTTTGGAAAGAATGGTAATGCCTCTTTCCCTCTCAATATCGCCGCTATCCATCACTCTTTCCTGTACCACCTGATTGGAGCGGAAAATCCCGCTCTGACGCAGCAACTGGTCCACCAATGTGGTTTTGCCATGGTCAACATGGGCGATGATAGCGACGTTTCTAATGCTCTCTATTTTCTGATTCATGCTGAAATTGCTCCATTCCCTTTCATTTTTCTTACATACAATGTTATATTTTAGCATATTCCTCCCTGCTATGCAATGTTTCGCCGAAAAAAACAAATCATAAAAAATCCCCCGTTGCCTGTATATGCGACACATACCAAAAATACAATATTTTTCTTGAATAATCTCCATTTTTCTGCTATTCTAAATACGTTATGTTATGGGAACATATTTTTTAAGCAACAAAAACATAAAGGGTAGAGGGGATGTACAGAAATGTCTATCGAAAAAGTGCGGGCTTACCTAAAGGAAATGAATTGCCCGAAGGAACCCATTGAATTTGAAACCTCCAGTGCCACCGTGGAGCTGGCGGCTCAAGCGGCAGGTGTCATTCCTGCCCGTATCACAAAAACATTGTGCCTGATGTCAAAAGAAGGCCCTGTTGTCATCGCCGTTGCAGGAGATGCAAAAATCGATAACCGTAAATTCAAAGATACCTTTGGTCTAAAGGCAAAAATGCTTTCTGCAGAGGAAACATTGGAAGCAACGGGTCATGCTGTTGGCGGTGTTTGCCCCTTTGCATTGCCCGAAGGCACGAAAGCTTATGCCGATGTTTCCATGAAACGTTTTGACACAGTATTTCCCGCCGCCGGCAGCAGCAATTCAGCCGTAGAATTGACCTGCGATGAAATTTTCCATTATGGAAAATGCATAGATTGGGTCGATGTTTGCAAAGGTTGGCAGGAAGAAAATTTCCAGTGAGGTGATTTCATGAAAATTTCAACAAAAGGCCGTTATGGTATCCGTATGATGCTGGAATTGGCACTGCGTTATGAGCAGGGCATCATCTCCTTGAAAACCATTGCCAAGGTTCAGGAAATTTCCGAAAAATATCTGGAGCAAATCATCAATCCATTGACGAAAGCGGGATTGGTAAAAAGCTATCGCGGGGCACAGGGCGGCTATACACTGGCAAGATCTCCCGAACAAATCACAGTCGGAGAAGTATTACGTATCTTGGAAGGCTCTCTCTCCCCTGTGGACTGCGTGGATTATAACAACTGCTCTAGGTCTGATTACTGCGTTTCTCTTTCCATCTGGAAAAAGATGAAGGAGGCATTGGATCAGGTGGTAGATAATATTACACTGGCGGATATGGCAAAGGAATTTATAGAAAAAAATCCTAACGAAGCATTTTTCCGCTGCAAAAACTAAAAAACTCCGCTTTCATGCCGCCCCCATACGGGGGCATTTTTTTATAGAAAAAGGCGTCCCATTCTATGGGACGCCTTTTCTGTCTTTCTATTGTTAAGCACCGGTCACAGCCGCATCTTGCTTTCTTCTATCCTCTATGGCCTTTTTCGCAATCATATCTTTGACCTTCATCAATCGTGTGGTGCTTGCTCTTTCATTCTCCTCCAGCTTCATGGCAATATACTTAATGGTTTCCTGATAGTTGGGGATCATGACATTTTCCAGCGCATTCACACGACGGCGGGTACGTTCAATCTCCTGTGCCAAAAGCTGTGCCGTTTTTTCACTTTCCGCCAAGCGGAGCAAGGGCTCCATGGCATCGGAGAAGGAAAGCATGGCACTATCCAGCTCACCGGAGGTAAAGGCCGGCCCGTAAGGATAGATATGATTTTCACTGCCGCTTTCCCGCTGAAAATCAAATACAGGCACATTCACACTCATGATGTTTTTTCCGGTCACCTTAACCGAAACCGCCTGCTGAGGAATCATCAGTGCCTCACCCAGACTGCTTTCGCTCATGACTGCTCTGGCAATAATGAAGTTTTGATAGGCATTTTCCAGTGCCGATTCCGCCTTTTCCCGCAGGCGTTTGTTTTCCCGTACAATTTCCATGAACTGCTTCATCAGTTCATCCAGCTTATCCTTCAATAGCTTATGGCCTCTTGTGGCAGTTTTCAGCTGTTGTTTCAAACGGGTCATTTCCATACGGGTGGGGTTGACATTTAATCTGGCCACGCTTCATCACTCCCCGTCATTCAGATATTTTTCCAAATATTCATCACGGATACGCTTCAATTCACTCTTGGGCAGCATACGCAGCAGACTCCAGCCGGTTTCCAAAGTCTGTTCAATGGTTCTGTCGGTCTGGAAGCCCTGAGAAACGTATTTCTTTTCAAACTCATCGGCAAATTTTGCATAAATCAAGTCAATATCGGATAATGCAGATTCGCCCAAAATTGCCATCAACTCTTTTGCGTCCTTCCCTCGGGAATAAGCGGCAAAAAGCTGATTCATGGTATCCGCATGGTCTTCACGGGTCTTGCCCTTGCCGATACCCTTATCCTTCAGACGGGACAGGGATGGCAATACGTTAATGGGCGGCTGAATGCCTTTTTTGTCCAATTCACGGCTCAGGATAATCTGACCCTCTGTAATATACCCTGTCAAGTCGGGGATAGGATGGGTTTTATCCTCCTCCGGCATGGTCAGAATCGGAATCATGGTAATAGAACCGTCATGCTCTTTCATACGCCCTGCCCGCTCGTACATGGTAGCAAGGTCGGTATAGAGATAACCGGGATAGCCACGGCGTCCGGGCACTTCTTTTTTTGCCGCAGAAACCTCACGCAGAGCCTCTGCATAGTTGGTAATATCCGTCAGAATAACCAAAACGTGCATTCCCTGTTCAAAGGCCAGATATTCCGCCGCAGTCAAAGCCATTTTCGGCGTACAGATACGCTCTACGGCAGGGTCATTTGCCAGATTGACAAAGACAACGGAACGGTCAATGGCACCTGTTGCACGGAAATCGTTGATAAAGAATTCCGCGTCTTCAAAAGTGATACCGATAGCGGCGAATACAACGGCAAATTTGGAATCGGTCCCTCTTACCTTCGCCTGACGGGCAATCTGCACCGCCAGATTTGCATGGGGCAAACCGGAGGCGGAGAAAATCGGCAGCTTCTGTCCACGCACCAGTGTATTCAAGCCGTCAATGGCGGAAACGCCCGTCTGTATAAATTCCGCAGGATATTCTCTTGCCGCCGGGTTAATGGGCGCACCGTTGATGTCCAGTCTTTTTTCGGGGATAATCTCCGGACCGCCGTCAATGGGCTTGCCCATACCGTCAAATACACGGCCGAGAATATCGGGGGATACGCCAAAATCCAAGCTTTTGCCCAGAAAACGCACCTTGCTTTCCGCCAAATTGATACCCGTAGCACTTTCAAATAGCTGTACCAATGCCGTATCGCCGTTTACTTCCAATACTCTGCATTTTCTGATTTCGCCGTTGGAAAGCTCAATTTCGCCCAATTCGTCGTATTTTACATTTTCCACACCGGAAACCACCATCAGAGGGCCCGCAACTTCCTGAATGGATCTATATTCCTTTATCATAATTCATCTGCCCCCTTTTGAATGAGTTCCTGTACTTCCTTGCGAATATCCGCCTCGATTTCATCATAGCTTTTATCCACATTGACTTCTTCGATATATTTCGCACGGCCGATACGTTCAATGACGTCCAGCTTTGTAATCTTCTGAATTGCAATGCCCTGCCCAATGGCCTCGCCCGCTTCTTTATAGAATGTCAAAATCAGCTTCAGCATACGGTACTGCTTGTGCAGGGAAGTATAGGTATCCACCTCATGGAAGGAATTCTGATGCAGGAAGTCCTCACGAATGGAGCGAGAGATTTCCAGAATCAGCCTGTCGCTGTGGGAGAGGGCATCTACCCCGACCAGCTGAACGATTTCCTGCAATTCCGCCTCTGTCTGCAGCAGACGCATTGCCTCTGTCCGCTGTTTGGAAAAATCCTCCTCCACATTTTGGTCTGCCCAAGCGTCCACCTTATCCTGATATAAGGAATAGCTGGTCAGCCAGTTGATAGCGGGGAAATGGCGTTTGTACGCCAAAGAAGCGTCCAGCCCCCAGAATACCTTAACAATACGCAATGTGGCTTGGGATACCGGCTCGGAAATATCGCCACCGGGAGGGGATACAGCACCGATTGCTGTCAGCGTACCTACTCTGCCCTCCTCGCCGAGGCAAACCACACGGCCGGCCCGTTCATAGAACTGCGCCAGACGGGAACCCAGATAAGCGGGATACCCTTCTTCACCGGGCATTTCCTCCAAACGGCCTGACATTTCACGCAATGCCTCTGCCCAACGGGAGGTAGAATCCGCCATCAGTGCCACACTATACCCCATATCACGGAAAAATTCCGCAATGGTAATACCTGTATAAATAGACGCCTCACGAGCCGCAACGGGCATATC
Source organism: Anaerotignum sp. (assembly GCA_017523325.1). Classification (GTDB taxonomy): domain Bacteria; phylum Bacillota; class Clostridia; order Lachnospirales; family Anaerotignaceae; genus Anaerotignum_A. The sequence goes on from JAFWWO010000010.1 coordinate 52,200, forward strand.
GGAGGTATTTGCAATCAAAACGGTTCTCTGCATCAGGGACTCGCCTGTGCGGGGGTCTTTCAATTCAGGGAACTCGTTCAATACGTCGGTCATTTCGTTGCCACGCTCGCCGCAGCCGATGTAAACCACAATATCCGCATCAGCCCATTTTGCCAGCTGATGCTGTGTCACGGTTTTCCCGCTGCCGAAGGGTCCGGGGATTGCCGCAACGCCGCCCTTTGTAATGGGGAAGAAGGTATCGATGACCCGCTGACCCGTTACCAACGGTGCATTGGGCGTTTCCTTTGCCTTGTATGGTCTTTCCCGACGTACCGGCCATTTCTGCATCATGGTGACGTTGATATCGTTGCCCTTTTCATCGGTAATGATGCAAACGGTTTCCTCCACCGTAAATTCCCCGATAAAAATTTCCTTGATGACACCCTGTAAGCCATAGGGCACCATAATTTTACATTCCACCACTGCCGTTTCCTGTACCACGCCGATGACATCACCGGCCGCAACGGCATCACCGGTCTTTTTCGTGGGTTCAAACCTCCATTTTTTCTCTCTGTCCAGAGAAGTAACCTCGACCCCTCTGTGGATATTGGTGCCGCTGGCAGCATACAGCTTTTCCAAAGGGCGCTGAATCCCGTCATAAATCGTAGAAATCAGACCGGGACCCAGCTCCACGCTCATAGGCATACCAACGGAAACCACTTCTTCTCCGGGGCCAAGGCCGGAGGTTTCTTCATAAACCTGAATGGAGGCTCTGTCCCCGTGCATTTCGATAATTTCGCCAATCAAATGCTTGTCGGAAACCCGAACCACGTCAAACATATTGGCATCTCTCATACCCTCGGCGATTACCAACGGCCCTGACACCTTTACGATCGTGCCTGTTTTCATATGCTCATTCACCTACAATCATATTTACAATACTAATCAATCGTTAAACAATATATCTGCGCCAATGGCACGCTTCGCCGATTCACGCACTTCATTCATGCCCAGCCCCATGCTTCCGCCGATACCGGGGATAACAATAATGGCCGGCAATTCCATATCCTTGTATTTCGCCAGGCTTTCCTTTGCCTTCAGGCTGGCCTCCTCTGTGATATAAATAATCGCATACTCTTTTTCTGCCAGCTGATGAATGGTTTTTCTGATTTCCTCCGCGCTGTAAGCGGGGAAAATATCAATTCCCAGAGCGAGAAAGCCCATGACACTGTCTTTATCGCCAATGATACCAACTTTAGACATATGCTTCTCTCACCCTTTCCTGAATGATTTCCGTATCAATATCGTGCAATTTGCAAGTCATAATGATACGCACACACTTTGCCTCTGTTTCCTTCGCCAGGATATAAGCCGCAACGGGCTCCGGCGTCAGTGTTTTGTATTTTGCTTCTTTGATGTACGCCATCAAATAATCGTCACAGGCCTTTTCAAAAACCGTAAAGCCCTGCTCCATGTAGCCTTCACAAAGGGTGCCGTAAGCCGTTTCCTTCAGCACTGCAACGGCGGAATCGCTCCGAAAAGCTCTCATCAACGTTTCTGTACTGATTTCCCCGCCGGGCACTAAACTTTCCGAAAACTCCTGCTCCGTTCTGTCCATACTGCGGATACGCAAAAGGGTTTTGAGGTTCGTCATATCCGCCAGCTTTTTCACATATTGGGATACATATGCAATGCCCAGCTTTTCCGCCGCCGTAGACATGGTTTGGAAACAAGCCTTATCCAAAATGGTATCCACATATCGTCCGTTTTTCGTCTTAGCATACATAGCGATGGCTTCTTCCACGGCTTTTTCGTCAATATTAGGCAGTTCTCTGTAATTTCTTTCCCGAAACTGCTTCCGCATTTCCTCCGCAGGAATGGTGCCCCCCTGAACCATAAAGCTTCTGCCGCTGTTTCCGGAGATTTCCTCTTTTATCAGCACCTTCAGGTTATGGTAATCGTTTTTGAAACGGAAAATATCCATAAATGTTTCGTTGGGAATCAGCTTTGCCACTGCCTGATAAGCCTCTGTCAAATGATTTTGAATCATCTGTTCAAACGCATGGGGGTCCCTGACGGGTGTTTTGCCGTATTCCGTATCGGCAAGGAGCCGCAATGCCTCTTCAGCGCTTTTGGCTTCTGCCATCTGCATCAGCTTTTGCTTGGTCAGCAGTTTATTTTCCATGGAACGTACACTGGCCACGGCGAAAGGGTAAATCTTGTTTTTTGCCATTTTTACCCCTCCTTAAAATAAAATATTTGCCGCCATCTGCTGTATTTCTACTTTTTCCACCGTCATAATGGATTCAAAGGAATAATTATACTCAATATCCCCGTTTTTCACGATAAAACCGCCGCTGATATCGCTGTTTTTGTCGGAAAGGACAAAGCCCTTTTCCGCAATGACATTGGCAAGGCGTTCTCTGTCCTTTTGGGAAACGATAATTTCCGTTCCGAGGGACTTATCCAGCTTTTCCAGCATACCGCCGATAACCTTGGCATATTCCTCGTCCTCCAGGGAAAGCAGGCGGTTGTGGGCTTCTTCCACCACTTCCGCAAGAATGGTTTGCTTTGCTTCCAGAACAGCTTTTTTTGCCTTCATTTCTGCACCGGAAATCTCTTTTGCAGCGGCCTTTTCCGCCTCTGCCTGGGCATTTCTGTCAAGCACATCGGCTTCCTTGTCCGCCTTATCCTGTGCCGCCTTCAAAATGGCATCTGCCTCTTTCTGCCCTTTTGCCAGAATGGCTTTTGCAGCTTCCTCCGCATCCGCTATGATTTTATCAATGATAATTTTACCATCATTCATAGGAGTGATTCCTCCTTTTCTATTCCTTGATTATACCTGAATGCTGTTGAGCATCAGGAAAGAAACCAGCAGCGCCAAAACGGCATAGGTTTCTACCATAGCCGCAAACAGCATACCTTTTGCCAGTTCGCTGGGTCTTTTCCCGACCAGCATTACGCCGGCTGCGGCAGCCTTACCCTGGGCAACGCCGGAAATCAGACCAACGAAAGCGATAGGCAGACAAGCCGCAAAAATTGCCGCACCCTGTGTTGCCGTCAGATATACCATACCATCGCCGCCCAGCAGACCAACCTTTACCATAACGATAAAGGCAATCAGCAGACCGTAAATCCCCTGTGTACCGGGCAAAGCCTGTAACAACAGCACCTGACCGAATTTATTCGGATCCTCGGAAACAACACCGGCAGCCGCCTCGCCGGCAACGCCAACACCTCTTGCACTACCGATACCTGCCAACAGGGACGCCAAAGCCGCCCCGAATAATGCTAAAAATTCACCCATTATGATTGCCCTCCTTCAAAATCTTAATATACTTTGTTTTTCTTTCAAACGGTGCAAACGGCCGTCCGCCGCCGGAATAAAATCTACCGAAAAATTCTACATACTGCAATCTGCAGGAATGTACAAAAGCACCCAGTGCATTGATGGCGATATTAAACACCGTACCGAACAAAAATACGACAATCAGCAGGATAGACCCTGCAATACCGCCGCCTGCCAAAGAGCCCAGCGTGTTAAACACCTGTGCCACTACGCCTGTTGCCAAGCCCAGGGCCAGCAGTCTGGAATAAGAAAGCACATCGGATAAATAGCCCGTAATGCCGTATAGACTGCCTAAACCTCCGGTAATTTTTCCAAAAATACCTTTTTTCTTTCTGCCGCCGGTCACCAAAATGCCCACAGCCCCCACAATAGCCATCACTTTCCCGATAGCGGGAAGGCTTGCACCAAGACTACCGCCAAAGCCAAACAGCACAATGCCGATGAGCAGTACATACCATAGACCGATATCAAACACCGCATCCAGCGGGTGTCCGTCTCTGATATGGATATATGCCTGAATTGCCATACCCACGAAAATATGAATACCGCCCAAAATCAAGGACACCACCAATAGCTTCATGGGTTCCTCTAAGGGATTAAACCAAATCGGCTTAACAGCAAAATCCTTGTGGAAGAATGTTTTCGCCGCCACCGTAAAGAAATCCCCAAACCAACCGCCGAATAAAGCGCCCCACATAAATGTGGAGATACCGCAGAACATGAACATTTTAATCATGCGGTAGGTCGTTCCTTCTAATTTATACTTTTTCAGCAAAATAGCACAACCTGTTGCCAAAATGATACCGTAGGCGGCATCACTGAGCATCAGCCCAAAGAACAGGAAATAAAAAGGTGCCAAAAACTTCGTCGGATCCACATCGTGGCGGGAGGGCAGGCTATACATACCCGTAACCGCCTCAAAGGGCGTAACCAGCGAATTGTTATGTAGTAATACCGGCACTTCCTCATCAGGTTGAGGCTCCTGAATGTCGTAATAAAACTCGTAGTTATGCAGAAGGGCTTCTACCTCCGGCTGAGCCGCCGCCGGCAGCCAGCCATCGAAATAGAATACCGTTTCCGTGCTCAACATATCCCCAACGACTTTTGCTCTGTCGCGGCGCATCATCAAGCTGTCGTAAAGATATTCGATATTCTGTCGTGCCGGTGCCAAAGCCGCCAGCGCCTTTTCGCTTTCTGCAATTTCTTCTTGTATTACTTCTATTTCTGTTTCATAATGATGTATCGCTTCTGTCGGCGTGCCCTTTTGGCCTGCCAAGGATACCACCGTAAAGTTGAAGGGCCGCAGGGCCTCAAGGATTTGCTCCTTTTCTTCCTTCAAACAGATAGCGGAATAATACTTCTGCTGTTTATCGGAACAAACCTCCCATACCATGGCCCCGGGCGCCGCTTCCAGCACAGCAGGTATAAGCTTTGCCGTATCGGTCTTAGCGGGGGTCGCCCCAAGGAGAACAGCGGCATATTCCGTTTCGTTCATTTCCAGCGGAATATCCAGCTTTTCCCAAGGCTTCAGCCCTGCAATCAAGGCACGCAAACGGTTGATTTCACTTTGTCCGTCTGTGATATTTTTATAGGAGAGGACAGCTTTGTCCACATTCATTTCCGTATCTGTTTTTGTGGCATCCATATGTGTAGCGAAAGCACTGCGTTCCATTGTTTCTCTGGAACGGAACAACGGTTTTTTCGTTGTATCGTATTTGTCTATCGCTTCCAAGGCAGTATTGACGCGGGCAATATCGGCTTCCAGACGCGAAACATCGGCACTGTTACTGGTTCGGAAAATATCCGGCATCCATTCCTCATCATTGATTACGCCTTCTTGGGAATTGATTTCCACAACCCCCAGATGCATCAATTCATGCAGGAAGGGCGTGCGGCTGCTATTCAAACCAATGACAGTCAGCTTTCGCATCTCAACAACTGCCATACGTTCCCACAACCTTTCCGATTACAGTCTTTATGGCCTCTTCTTTTTTCTGCGATGCCTGCTCTCTGATTTGGGAACAGGTTTCATCGGCCTCTTTCAAGATTTCCTGAATTGCTCCCTGGCTTTCTTCCACAGCTTTTTTAACAGCCTGCTGCAATTCTTCTTTCCCGTGCAGCCTTGTCTGCTCAAACAGAGATTCCTGTTGTTTCCATGCAGCGGCCTTCAGCTCTTCCGCTTGGCGCATTGCCTGTTGTTTCATTTCCGTAGCTCTGGCCTCCGCTTCAACGATGCTTTTCAGAATCTCGTAAGCCATTTTCAATCACCTCTTTCATCGCTTTTTGTTGAACAAATTGCACAGAAACAAACGCCCGATTTTCCAGAATATCCTTTGTTAAAACTCTAACATAAATATCTTCTCAAAAAACAGCATCTGTTCCTGTTGTGCATTTTTCCTTTTTATTCGTCCAATAAAAGAAAAATGACACATTTCGGAAGGGATTTCATTCTATATTTTAGAAAATCTCCCAAAAATCCTCGTATGTACTAAATCCCGAACATACTACAATTCCATAATAAATTATTTATGCAATATTGTCAATAAGTACTTCCTTTTATGGACCCATTGTATTCATTTTCCGTATTTCTCTGTCTTTGTTAAATTTCCAACATATTTTTTTGACAAAAACGTGATTTTCATTAGTATTTCAACCTTTCAAACAGGTAGTTTGTATGCCATTTATTCGTACCCAAAAGGCTTTTTCTTGTTTTTCTTTCTGCTCCCCAAGGAAAATTGTATAAAATATCTAAATTCCAATCCATATTTTTGGCAAATTTGCAGACTCTTTCCTGCCGAAAACCTTCAACCCGTCCTCGGATCGCTTTTTGCCCATCAAAAAAGGACCCTTCCCTGCGGATATAGGATCCTCCTCCAATCATCACTGCCTATCATTCATTTTCCGTCATCTTTTGTGCCAATACCCGAAAGCCGCGTAAAATATCCCGCTTCATCCAATGAGGCAATTGACTTTCCCTGACTTCCTGTTCTGTCAGCCAGTAAAACGCCTCATGCTCAGGGCTCAAATGAACCTGGCCGGCCTTCCAACGGCAGGCGTATGTAAAAATGCAAAGATGCACATGATGCTTAATCAAATCGAACAACGCAATGGGCTGTTCCATGGAAATATGAAGATTAGTTTCCTCCAACACCTCCCTTTGCAGCCCTTCTTCCGCCCGCTCAAAAAAATGCAGTCCGCCGCCGGGCAAATCCCATTTTAAGCGGCTGTTCATGTAGCTGGCCTCCATCTCCTTTTGGGAGCGAGATAGAACCAGCACTTTATCTTCTTTTATAATCACAGCTTTCACAGCCACCGCAAAATCTCTTTTCACGGAAACCCCTTCTTCCTAGTGGTTTTATTTTGCTTCTTCTAAGAGTTGATGCAGCTCCTCCTCGGTGAAATGGTACTCCTTACTGCAAAAATGACAGTGAAGCGTCGCTTTTTTATCCTCCCGGATAATTTTTTCCAATTCCTCCCTGCCAATGCTGATTAAAGCCTTTTCCACCCGTTCCTTACTGCAATTGCAGTAAAAGGAAACAGGAACGGTATCCAAAATTCGTAAATCCAAATCCCCCAGAATCATTTCCAGAATCTCCTCCGGTGTTTTCCCCATATCCAAGAGATCCGTCACATAGGGAATGGCGTTTAGTTTCTGTTCCAAGTGTGAAATGGTTTCCTCCGTAGCATCGGGCAAAAGCTGAATCAAGAACCCGCCGGCTCTGCGGATAGAGGTATCGGTCTCCACCAATACGCCCAAAGCCACTGCGGAAGGCGTCTGCTCCGATTGGGCGAAATAATAGGTCAAATCCTCGGCAATCTCCCCGCTAATCAGTTCAATTCTGCCGGCATACGGCTCTCGCATACCGATATCCTTTATGACGCTCAAATACCCCGCACCAATGGCACCGCCCACATTCAGCTTTCCGGGGTATAAATCAGGGATTTCCACATTCGGCTGAAAAACGTAGCCTTTTACCCGTCCATGGCTGTCGCCGGAAACCACAATCCCCTGTAACGGGCCGTCTCCTCTGATTTGTAGGGTAATTAAGTCCTTCTCGCCCTTTAGCGTGGTACCCATCATCGCCGCCGCCGTCAACATTCTGCCCAACGCTGCCGATGCAACGGGAGCTGTGTGATGGATTTCTCTGGCGTGCTGCACCAAACCCCCGGTAGTAGCGGCAAAGGCACGAATACAGCCATTTCCCGCCGTAGCTCTCACAATATAATCACTCATTGATGTTCCTCCCTTTCTGTTTTCCAACGGACCACAAACAATAGCCGTTGGCTTTCTTCCCCGGGCTGTGCGAAGGTATACCCATCATATACCGCCGCTAATTCCAATCCGCAGACTCGTAAGCCCTCTTCTATCTCTTCCATAGAATAGGCTCTTTCGTAATGACATTCCTCAATCCGCTGGTAGAGTCCGTTTTCCTGCTCTATAAAAAAGCTGACATAATACTCGTTTATTTTTTCAGATTCATCATAAGTATTTTCCCAAATATACGCCGCATCTTCTTCTGCGGAGGCAAATATATTCTGTCCCAATACCTCCCGAAACTGATACTCTGTATTCAAATCAAATATAAACAGCCCTTTCGGCCGCAAATGTCGAGCCACACTTTGGAAGGCCTGTTGCAGTTGTCCTTCCTCCGTCAGATAATTCATGCTGTCACATAAGCTGAGTATGCAATCTGCTTTCTCGCTCAGATCCAACTCCGTCATATCCTGACAGACCCATCGTAGAGAAAGACCTTCTGCCCTGGCCTTATGCTCCGCCTCAGCCAGCATTTCCGCAGATAAGTCCACACCCGTCATATCCAGACCCGCCTTAGCCAAGGGTAGCGCAATACTGCCTGTCCCGCAGCCTAAATCAATGACAGTTTTGGGCTGTAAGCCAAATTTTTCCCAAAGGGCAAAGATATGCCGTAACCAGCCTTCGTAGTCCACTTCGCCCATAAATAAATCGTATACTGCCGCAAAGGCGTGATAAGTGCTCATTTTTGCTCCCTCCAAGGCGTATTCGTTCCTAATGCTTCATTATATATTGATATAATATGGATTGCAAGCACTTCTCTCGAGGGAACGCCTGTATTTTATTCCTGCACTTCTTCTTGCTGCGCCTTTCTCCGTGCATCAATCTTGCGTTTTCCCATGATACCGCCCAGTTTTCCGCTTTCCTTAGCAGTCAGCCCTTTCCAGCCGTCTTTTCGTACCTTTTCCAAAAGTCCCAATTCCTCTGCAATTTCGTATTTCATCGCCAAATCCCTTTTTTCCGCCTCTGTCGGCTCTTTTTTCTCCCGCAAAACAACCGCCTCCGTTTCCTTTCTTTTCCTTTGCAGTATCTCCCGATTTTCAAGGATTATGTGTGGTCTCTCGCCTGCCCAATACAAAAAAATATTTTTTCTGCATAAAACCTTTGACAGAACGTGCATCTGATGTTAGACTATGGATAAATCCATATTTTCAAAGTAGAGGTGCGTTTTTCAAGAGTATGCGGGCGAATATCATAAGGGATAGGCGAAGCTCGTAAAAAGGGGAAAACGCCGAAGAAGGAAAAGGCCTTATCCTGTTTCTTCTGGTTGTGCGGTTAAGAGCCGTACGACTGTCATTGTAACCCAATGGAGCGCTACGAAGCAATAAGACTGCGGCAGCAATTCTACCGACAGTTTTTTGGAAGTCGGCGCATTTGCCGGCTCTTTTTTGTTTCAGAAGGATTCCGCTTTGAAAAAAGCATTTATCATTACAAAAGAAAGAAGGTACCCCATTATGAAAAAAATCAATCTGGCCGTTGTAGGTGCTACCGGTATGGTAGGCAGAACATTTCTGAAAGTTCTGGAGGAAAGACAGCTTCCCATCGAAAATTTCTATGTCATGGCATCCAGCCGCTCTGCCGGTAAAACGCTGACCTTTAATGGCAAGGAATATGTCGTAGAAGAATTAACGGAACATTCCTTTGATAAGCCCATTGATATTGCACTGTTTTCCGCAGGCGGCAGCACCAGCGAGAAATTTGCCCCCATTGCGGCGGCTCATGGCTGCATCGTCATTGACAATAGCTCCCAGTGGCGTATGGACCCGGAAGTTCCTCTGGTAGTTCCCGAGGTCAATCCGGAGGATATCCTCTGGCATAAAAACATCATTGCCAACCCCAACTGCTCCACCATTCAGGCGATGGTGGCACTGAAACCGCTGGACGAAAAATATAAAATCAAGCGTGTGGTGTATTCCACCTATCAGGCGGTATCCGGCGCAGGTGTTGCCGGCTGGAGCGATTTGGAAAACGGGCTGAAAGGCGAAGCGCCCAAGAAATTCCCTCACGCCATCGCCAATAACTGCCTGCCTCATATCGATGTATTCTTGGATAACGGCTATACCAAAGAAGAAATGAAAATGGTCAACGAAACCAGAAAAATACTACATAATGACGATATGCGGGTAACGGCAACCACCGTTCGTGTTCCCGTTTTCAATTCCCATAGTGAATCCATCAATGTGGAATTTGAAAAACCCTTTGAATTGAGCGAACTGGTAGAAACCCTGAAAAACGCCCCCGGCGTTGTACTGCAAAACGATTCCGAAAAGAATGAATACCCTCTGGCGGCAGAAGCTACCGGTAATGATGAAGTGTATATCGGCAGAATCCGTCGGGACGAAAGCGTAGAAAGCGGCGTAAATCTTTGGGTCGTTGCGGATAATATCCGTAAAGGTGCCGCAACAAATGCCGTGCAGATTGCGGAAGAAATCATTAAAAACATGAACGCATAAATAAAAACATACATTATTTACAGGAGGTGCTTTTTATGTCAATTTTTACAGGTGCAGGTGTAGCTTTGGTGACTCCTACCCATGCAGACGGAAGTGTGAATTTTGAAAAAATGAAGGAATTGATTGAATTTCAGCTTGCCAACGATACGGATGCACTGATTATCTGCGGTACAACAGGCGAGGCCTCCACTTTGTCCGATGAAGTGCAGGTGGAATGTGTGCGTTATGCCAAGGAAGTTGCTGCAGGTCGGGTACCCGTTATCGCCGGTGCCGGCAGCAACGATACAGCCCATTGTATCGAACTGGCACAGGCCTGTGAAAAAGCCGGTGCGGACGCTGTTTTACTGGTAACGCCCTATTATAATAAGGCGACCCAGAAAGGTCTGATTTTGCATTATACAGCCATTGCCAACAGCATCAATATTCCCATTATCCTGTATAATGTACCCGGCAGAACGGGTTGTAATCTGGCACCAAAGACTGTGTATGAACTTTCCAAAGTGAAAAATATCGTAGCCGTAAAAGAGGCCAGCGGCGACCTTTCACAGGTAGCGGAAATTGCAGCTCTTTGCGGCCCCGATTTCGATATTTACAGCGGCAATGACGATCAGATTTTGCCCATTCTTTCCTTAGGCGGTAAAGGCGTCATTTCGGTACTTTCCAATGTAGCGCCGAAAAATACCCATGATATGGTTGTGAAATTCATGAACGGCGATTTGAAGGGTGCCATTTCATTGCAGTTAGGCGCCATCGAACTGATTTCCGCATTGTTCTGCGAAGTAAACCCTATCCCCGTAAAAGCCGCCCTGAACATGATGGGCTATGAAGTCGGCTCTTGCCGCCTGCCTCTTTGCGATATGGCGGAAAATAATCTGGAAACATTGAAAAAGGCTTTGCAGAATTACGGTTTAATCTGATAGCGGTACACCGCCCCGGTTCGGGATAACGAAATATTGTCCCTGCCGGGGCGCATGCTATGCTTTTTGTATATTCAGCATAAGCATATGGATTCGGACAGCATCATAAAAAGCCTAAAAAAGGAGTACATACCATGACAAATATCATCATACACGGCTGTGGCGGCAAAATGGGTCATGTCGTGGCAGAATTAGTAAAAAACGAACCCAACTGTCAGGTAGTCGCAGGAATTGACCCGGGTATGCCCGTATTGGACTTCCCCGTGTTCCCCTCCTGCGATGCCTGTGATGTTCCTGCAGATGTTATCATCGATTTTTCCACAGCAAAAGCCATTCCTGCTCTGCTGGCATTTTCCAAAGCGAAAAAAATCCCTGTGGTTCTCTGCACCACCGCTCTTGAGGAAGAAACGCTCACATTGATGCAGGAAAGCAGCAAAGAGGTAGCAGTTTTGAAATCCGCCAATATGTCTGTGGGTGTCAATCTGCTGTTAGATTTGGTGCAACGTGCCGCCGCAATTCTGGCGGAGAGCAATTTCGATATTGAAATTGTGGAAAAACACCATAATCAGAAAATCGATGCCCCCAGCGGCACAGCCATGGCACTGGCTGACGCCATCAATCAGGCCATGGAGGAACGGTATCATTATGTATATGACCGTTCACAGGTTCGTGAAAAGCGGGAGAAAACAGAAATCGGTATCCACGCTGTCCGCGGCGGCAATATTGTCGGTGAACACGATGTAATATTTGCCGGTCGGGACGAAGTGGTTGAACTGAACCACCGTGCCACTTCCAGAGAGGTGTTTGCGGTTGGCGCAGTAAAAGCGGCAAAATTTCTGGCGGGCAAGCCTGCCGGATTGTATACCATGAAAGAGGTTTTGGCGTAATATAAATAAGCCCTGCTCCTAACAAGAGTCGGGCTTTTTCTTTCCGCGAAAAAGGCTCCGGTTTTACCGAAGCCATTTTTTATTCCTTTTCCGCCACGATTTGGAAAATACTTTCCGCCTTCGCAGAGAGTCCTTTCGGCAAAACCGTACCGGTCAAAATCATATCCATATATTCCGGACGCTTTTCGATGATTTCTTCCAGTTCCGCCTCTGTCAGATAGCCTTTTTCCACACATTCCAAAACGCCGTCCAGCATTAGCATTTCACATTCGCCGGTATCCACGATTTTCTTAGCGAAGTTAAAGGCATTGCGAATTTCCGAGGAAATCTCCCGATGAACCGTATGATCCGTATCGGCATGATCCAATTCCTCCGCACTGCGTTCTTTTTCAAAGCGAAAAATTCTGAAATCCGGCTCCAGTTTTTTCAGCAGTGTAATTTCCTTGCTGTTGTGGTAATCCAAAAACTGTATCATCACAACTCGCAGATCCTCGCCGATGGCTCTAAGACCTCGTCCCACAGCCACACAAGTCTTGCCCTTACCGGTGCCGTAATAAATCGAAATTTGCCCTTTTCTCACGTCATTCACTCCTGTTTTTCTAGCTCAGGCCTTTCCCTGTCTGTCTTTTGTTCTCCTGCCTCCGGGGTTTCTCCTTGGCTTCTGTCGGGAAGCTCTATTTTGGAAACAGAAACCTCATAAGCAATTCTTTCCTCTATTTCATCGGCTATTCGTTTTTGGTAAAATCTGCTTTGTACCCTGCCCCAAATCTGAATATTGGAGCCAACGGGCAAGTTGGTGATATATCTGGCGTTTCTCCCCCATGCAATACAGGGGATATAATCGGATTTATGATACGCCCGATTGACTGCCACCAAAATATCGGAAATTTCCCTGCCGAAAGGCGTTTTACGGTAAATGGGCGGTTTACAGATAAAGCCGTTCAAAAAAATTTCATTTTCCGCCTCACTTGTTTCCGCTAAATGTATTTCTCTGGAAAAAATCGTCAGTATCAGCCGGTTCTTTTTCCCGGCATAATTATTGTAGCTGCGAAGCTGTCCGATGATGTCCACCTTTGCACCCACCTGTAACAGTTCCCGGTCGATTAACCGTTCCGAAACCGTAACCGGCAGAATATCCGCTTTATCGCTTAGCCGTTCGGAAGAAATCCGAAACGTATAAAAGCCCTCTCCATACACCTCATGGCTAAAGACGCAGCCTTCCACGATAGTGCCCGTAATCCTAACGGTATTATTTTCCTGCAGCCCCTCAATCTGCATCCTGTTCTCCCCTTTGCTCCGCCAATGTCCTCCTATGGCAATGTTTCTTTCCGTATTTCAGTCTATGCAAAAAAACATCCTTTAGAAGTACATCTTTCTGCTTTCCGGTTTCGGATTACCCTTTTGACTATCTCTGTTTTTTATGCTATGCCTGTTTTTTACCGTTACGGAACACAAAGCCAATCTTCACGCAGTCAATGGCAACGACCATCGTGTACTCTTTTTTCGCATAAATCATCGGAGTGCCATCCTTTTTCACGACAACGGCATCAATCTTCTTCCCATCCTCGGTCCAATAGGAAAGGAATGAGAAGTCTTCCTCCTGCCGCACCGCCCATTCCAAATCCAATAAAGGCTTTATAAAAAAATCTCCGTCACAGCCAAAATTATTCATTATCTTTTTTCTGGCCTGTTCAAATTCTAATATCGGTTCCTTCCCTTTTGCCATAATTTCCTCCAAAAAATAGTCTGTTTCTCGTACTCTTATGGTACTGATTTTTTTGTATTCTGTCAATAAAAAACAGCTCTTGCGGGGCAATGATACACAAAAATATTTCATTCTGTCGGCATCTCATATTTTGCTTAATCTTGCTCCCATGGAAAACGCTTCTTCCAGATCATGCGGAAACTGTTCTTCACGCATCCTTTTTTTATGTTCTTCGTCAAATCCCGCCATGTTATACCTGCTGTAATCATTGACTTGAAGCGTATCACAACACGCATAGATTTCCATCGCGCCTTTTAATCCTTTCAAGGGTTCCAATTGCCGTGCCATCGATTCCTTGTACCACTTCTCATAAATGTCTTTTCCGGCATTCATGGAGAGAATAACGCCCACATTTACCCTCCCTTGAAAATAGTTGGAATAGTCATCATAAGAAAGTGCACAAAAATGAAGCCGCTCCATAAGGGCATACACCTGACTGGTGATGTTTCCCAAATAATTCGGAGAACCGATGATAAGGGCATCAGCCGCAAAGATGCGGTCAATTACAGGAGATAAATCATCCTTCCAGAAGCACTTGCAACGCACAGCACCCCTCCGCTTACAGGCCATGCAACTCCGGCACCCTGTATAGGCCAGGTCGTACAGATCTATATATTCCGTTTCTGCCCCAACGGACTCTGCTCCCTTTTGCGCCTCCCTCAGCATCAATGCGGTGTTCCAGTTTTCTCTGGGGCTGCCGTTTAATATCATCGTTTTCATTTTCTCCTCCTCAAATTCAAGTTTGCCTATCCGAATCTCTGAAACCCTTTGATTTTCCTGCATTTCCCGCAGGTCTGCTACCATAAAAAGCTCCGTTTTCCCTTGTTTTTGCCCTTGTGAGGCAAAACAAGGGAAACTTTTTTCAGAATGCCTACCGCGCATCAAGGCCTCGCCGCTTGAGAGAGCGAAATATACCCCTCGCACAAATCAGGCGATTTGTACAAGGGGTATTTTCGTCTTTGTAGAAGTATACCCCCTGAAAAATGAGTATCCAAAAGAAGCTGCGGGGATGCAGGATTTCTTTACAACCATTTATTTCGTGGGTACATTATCTATCTGTTATCGCCATATTTCTTTTTGAGCATACGCAGCTTAAATCCGCAATGCACAAACAAATAAAGATATATAAGCAATAGAACAGAAAATATAACCGTAAACACATCAGCAAAAGGATGACTGCCCTCCACACTTCTTATGAAATTTGGAAGCAGACAGGCAAAAAAAGTCACTAATAATGGGAGCATATGGGTCTTGACAATATGATTGACCATGTCAACACGAGAGGCATCATCGGAAAATATCTCGCTGTCCTGCTCTGTATCTGCATTTGACACTGGTTTGCGGAAATATAACCATCCAACACTGCGGTTAAAATACTCCCATCCGTAGTCATGAAAGATTTGAAGATAATCATGGTCTTCCGTATTATTCTTATAGTCCAAACGATAAACAACGTCCTCTGGAGCGCAGCTTTCAAAGATATAGAAACAGGGCAGTATCGTTTTCATCAACTTCCATCCCTTTTTGTGCTGCTCACGCAGCCAAATCTCCTCTTCTTCATAATCTGCTATTGTAAAAAAGCGAATCATCGTCTTTCTGTTACTCATTTATTTTCTCTCCTTTACTGTTTTTGTATAGACGTTCAATGCGTCGAATTTCAAGAGATAAGATTTCTGCCCCAAGACCAGTAATCTGATACAGCTTTCGTTTTTCTTCTTCTCTTACGAAAGCTATGAGCCCATCCTTTTCCATTTTCGAGAGAGTTCCATACATAGTTCCTGCACCTATAACTAAATCGCCTCCGGTCATCTGTTTGACCTGTTGGCTGATGCCATAACCATGTTGTGGTTGTTGCAAGCAGAATAGTATATAGAATCCGCTCTCTGTCATGGGGACATAGATTCGTCTTATTTTACTATCCATAAATCCTCCAGACTGTTTCACTTCAATATATCGAACTTCGCTATACATTATATCGAACCTCGATGTAATTGTCAAGATATTTTTATTTCACAAAAACGACGGCGAGGATCGCTCCCTGCCGCCCGATTGCCACACCTTGTTATATCCTGTTATGATTTTATCTTACCCTTGTTTTTGCCCTTATGAGCCAGCCGGGCGATGTTGAAACGGTGTAACATTTAATAAAGGAATTCGGTGAGCAGATTGCGAAAAATCCTTTTTTTCAACGGTTTCAGAGGATTTCATTAAAACCCTATAATCACTGGCGGATGCCTATGATTTCGGGAAATTCTAATTCAAATTTGTTGATGTTTCATTTTGATATAGGCACGATTTCCTGTCTGCATCTATCCCAAATAGCCCCCTTTTGCGGTTTTGTAATCCACCGTTCAGGGGGCTGCGTGTGCAAATCATCCACTTATTTTCGTTTCAATATTTCTTTCAAATATTTCCCCGTATAAGACTTACGCACACGGCAGATTTCCTCCGGCGTACCTGCCGCCACCAGCGTACCGCCTTTGTCGCCGCCTTCCGGCCCTAAATCAATGATATAATCCGCCGTTTTGATGACATCCAGATTATGCTCAATAACCACAACCGTATTGCCGCCCTCTGCCAAACGCTGTAAAATATGCACCAGCTTATGGACATCGGCCGTATGCAAACCTGTTGTGGGCTCGTCCAGAATATACATGGTGCGTCCGGTGCTTTTGCGGCTCAACTCCGTTGCCAGTTTCACCCGCTGTGCCTCCCCGCCGGAAAGGGTGGTAGAAGATTGCCCCAGCTGTACATAGGATAACCCCACATCATGCAGCGTTTGCAGTTTCGCCTTAATTCTGGGGATATTTTCGAAAAAGACCAGTGCCTCCTCCACCGTCATATCCAGCACATCGGAAATGGTTTTCCCCTTGTATTTGACTTCTAAGGTTTCCCGATTATATCGCTTGCCGTGACACACTTCGCAAGGCACATAAATATCCGGCAAAAAGTGCATTTCTATTTTAATGATACCGTCACCGGCGCAGGCCTCACATCGCCCGCCCTTCACATTAAAGCTGAACCGCCCCTTCTGATAGCCACGCATTTTCGCCTCTGTGGTCTGTGCAAACACATCCCGAATCATATCAAATAATCCGGTGTAGGTAGCAGGATTGCTACGGGGTGTCCGCCCAATGGGCGATTGGTCGATATTGATGACCTTATCCAGTTTTTCCAGACCCAGCATATCCTCGTGTTGCCCGGGGCGCAGCTTGGCACGGTTTAAGTCCCTCGCCAACCGCTTATATAAAATTTCGTTAATGAGGGAACTCTTCCCCGAACCGCTGACCCCTGTCACACAGGTAAATAATCCCAAGGGAATGGAAACATCAATCCCTTTGAGGTTGTTTTCCGCCGCCCCCTTGATGGTCAGCAGCATATCCGGCTGTAATGGGCGGCGTTTTTTGGGAATTTCAATTTTTTTCCGTCCGCTCAAATAGGCACCCGTTTCCGAACGCCCACACTCCATCAAATCCGCCACACTGCCGGCACAAACCACCTCGCCGCCATCTCTGCCGGCACCGGGACCAATATCCACCACAAAATCCGCCGCCCGCATGGTATCCTCGTCATGCTCCACCACAATCAGAGAATTGCCAATATCCCGCAGGTGCTTCAATGTTGCCAATAGCTTGTCATTATCCCGCTGGTGTAAGCCGATACTGGGCTCATCCAGAATATATACTACACCCACCAAGCCGGAGCCGATTTGTGTCGCCAAGCGTATCCGTTGGGATTCGCCTCCGGAAAGCGTACCCGCCATACGGGAAAGGGTCAGGTATTCCAACCCTACGTCCATCAAAAAACCGACTCTGGCATGAATTTCCTTCAAAATACGCTCTGCAATCATCTGCTCCCGCCCGTTCAGTTTCAAATCTGCAAAGAATTGCTGCATTTCGCTGATGGAAAGCTCTGTCACTTGGGAAATATTCCTGTCGCCCACAGTAATGGCCAATACCTCCGGCCGCAGACGATTCCCATGGCAATCGGGACATTGTATATTCGTCATATACTCCTCGTATTCCCCCCGCATGGTTTCGGAGGTTTCGTTGTATCTTCTCTGTAAATTATGGATAATCCCCTCAAAAGCGTAATCGTAAGTCCCGCTTCCCCTGTAATTGGTATAGGTAATCCGCAGCTTTTCACCGCCTGTGCCATAAAAAATAATATCTCGTATTTCCTTCGGCAATTCCCGAAAAGGGGTTTCCAGTGAAAACCCGTATTTTTCCGCCAAGGCATCAAACAGCACACGGCTCATGCTCCCCTTGGCAGAAATGGAGTTGTATCCCGGTGCCACAATGGCTCCGCTTAAAATGCTTAAGCTGTCGTTGGGTACAATCAACTGCTCATCAAATTTCATCTGCATACCCAGCCCCATGCAGGTAGGGCAGGCGCCGCTGGGATTGTTAAAGGAAAATACCCTCGGTTCAATCTCCATCAAATCAATACCGCAATCAGGGCAGGAGAAATTCTGGCTGAATATCAGCTCCTCCTCCCCCTGATTGACATCTACCACCAAAAGCCCGCCGGATAATGCCGTTACGGTTTCAATAGACTCCGTCAGCCGTTTTTGTATGCCGTCCCGCACCATCAGACGGTCTACCACAATTTCAATGGTATGTTTTTTGTTCTTTTCCAACTGTATGGGTTCGGAAAGCTCGTATAAAATCCCGTCCACACGGACACGGACATAGCCGCTTTTTTTAGCGTCCTCCAGCAGCTTCAAATGCTCGCCTTTTCTGCCCCGCACCACCGGCGCCAAAAGCTGTAGCTTTGTTCGCTCCGGCAGTTCCATAATACGGTCTACAATCTGGTCTATGGTCTGCTTTTTGATTTCCTTCCCGCATTTCGGACAATGGGGAATACCGATGCGGGCATAAAGCAAGCGGAGGTAATCATAAATCTCCGTCACCGTGCCCACCGTAGAACGAGGGTTATGGCTGGTGGTTTTCTGGTCGATGGAAATAGCGGGAGAAAGCCCTTCTATCAAATCCACCTCCGGCTTATCCATCTGCCCCAAAAACTGGCGGGCATAGGAAGAAAGGGATTCCACATATCTTCGCTGTCCCTCCGCATAAATCGTATCAAAAGCCAGGGAGCTTTTCCCCGAACCGCTGACTCCCGTAAACACCACCAGTTGATCTCTGGGTATGGTCAGGTCAATGTTTCGCAGGTTATGGGCACGGGCCCCCTTAATGACTATTTTATCCTTCATAGTGCCTCCTTTGCCGAGGGCAAATTATTGTGCCGCCAGCTTTTTCAGTTCCGTTATTTTATCGCGCAGTTCTGCCGCCCGCTCAAATTACAGTTCCATAGCGGCCTGCTTCATCTCTTTATCCAGCTTTACAATCAGCTTTTTCAATTCCTCCACACTCATGGATTCCGGGTCTTTTTCCAGTCCAAACCGGTGCTTTTCCGTAGCCGCCTTTGTAATCTGAATCACATCATGCACCTTTTTGTGTATGGTGCGGGGAATGATGCCATGCTCCTGATTATAAGCCTCCTGAATGGCACGACGGCGATTGGTTTCCGTAATGGCTCTGTCCATGCTTTCCGTCATAACATCGGCATACATAATAACCCTTCCCTCCGCATTTCTGGCGGCACGACCGATGGTCTGTATCAGGGAAGTTTCAGAACGCAAAAAGCCCTCCTTATCCGCATCTAAAATCGCCACCAGACTCACTTCGGGAATATCCAGCCCTTCTCTCAGCAGGTTAATGCCCACCAGCACATCAAATACGTCCATACGCAAATCACGGATAATTTCCAGCCGTTCCAGTGTATCAATATCCGAATGAAGATACCGCACCCGCACACCGGTTTCCCGCAAATAATCTGTCAGCCGCTCCGCCATTTTTTTGGTCAGGGTGGTAACCAGCACCTTATGTCCCGCCTCCGTGGTTTTCCGTACTTCGCCCAGCAAATCATCAATCTGCCCGTGTATGGGGCGGACAGAGATTTCCGGGTCTAACAGCCCCGTGGGGCGGATAATCTGCTCCGCCGTCTGCTGGGAATGTTCCTTTTCATAAACGGAGGGCGTGGCGGAAACAAAAAGCAACTGATTGATTTTGCTTTCAAATTCGCTGAATTTCAGAGGGCGGTTGTCCAAAGCCGATGGCAGACGAAAGCCATAGTCCACCAATGTTGTTTTGCGGGAACGGTCGCCCTCGTACATTCCGCGAATTTGGGGAATGGAAACATGGGACTCATCGGCAATCATCAAAAAATCATCGGGAAAAAAGTCAATCAGCGTAAAAGGCATACTGCCTGCCTCCCGCAAAGAAAGATGTCTGGAATAGTTTTCAATGCCCGTGCAAAAGCCCATTTCTTTGAGCATTTCAATATCATAATTCGTCCTTTGCTCCAGCCGCTGTGCCTCCAGCAGCTTGTCCTCCCGCTTTAATTCCGCCAGTCGCTCTGCCAACTCCGCCTCAATGCGTTCGATGGCAATTTTCATTTTATCCGGCGCCGTCACATAATGAGAAGCAGGAAAAATAGAGATATGATTTCTCGTACCGAGGATTTCTCCCGTCAGTACGTCAATTTCCGTGATTCTGTCTACTTCATCGCCGAAAAATTCCACCCGCACAGCGTGTTCCGAGGAACCGATGGGGAACACCTCCACCACATCACCCCGTACACGGAAAGTGCCCCGCTCGAAATTCAAATCATTTCGGTCATATTGCATCTCAATCAAGCTGCGCAGCACTTCATCTCTGTCTTTTATCATACCGGGCCGCAGGGAAAGCATCATACCATAATATTCCTCCGGGTCGCCCAAGCCGTAAATGCAAGAAACACTGGCAACAACAATAACGTCCTCTCGTTCCACCAATGCCGCCGTAGCGGAATGGCGCAGCTTGTCAATCTCGTCATTTATGGAGGAATCCTTTTCGATATAGGTATCTGTGCTGGGAACGTATGCCTCCGGCTGATAATAATCGTAATAGGAAACGAAATACTCCACCGCATTATGGGGGAAGAATTCCTTTAATTCGTTATAGAGCTGTGCCGCCAAGGTTTTATTGTGGGCAATGACAAGGGTCGGCTTCTGTATCCGTTCAATGACGTTAGCCATCGTAAATGTTTTACCGGAGCCCGTCACCCCCAGCAGTGTCTGAAATTTTTTCCCTTCCAAAAAGCCGTTTGCCAGCTTATCCACTGCTTCCGGCTGATCCCCCGTCATTTCATAGGGGCTGACAACTTCAAATCTTGGCATATGCCCACCTCCAAAAAGAGAACTTCTGTTCCCCATTATAGCACAACGTAGATGCTTTGTCAGCAATTTCCGCAGATAATCACAGATAAAAAAAAGAGTGCTTTCATGTTTGTATATACCAAACTGCATCCTGTGGCGGCAGCCGGCTGAATTTTACTTTTACGAAAAAATTTTAATACAATTCAATGTTTTCCTGCCTCTTATAAAATACCCCTTTAGAATGAATCTAAAAGGGTATTATATTTATGGAATTTATTTAATTGTATCATAAGTTTCTGTAAACAATACTTCAAATCATTCTTTTTTCAAACGAAAAAACATCTTTATAAAAATAATGAAATAGAATCCAAAAAGAAATAAAAAAAGAGGAAAATACTTCGCATAAAAATTTACAGGGAAAATATCAAGCCTTAAGATAAAAGAAAGAATCGGTATTAGCGGAATGATACCTGCTATAGCAACACCTCTTAAATTCAGCTTGTTTAATGGCATTAGCATTTCAACCAAATCGCCCATGAAACATCCAATGATACAATATGTAGCCATGGAAATTATACTGAAAAACAAATAATATTTCGATAAAGAAAATGTTTTAAATAATTCCGTTGTCGTGGTTAACAGAAAAAATGAAACGTATGGATATAACATAATTTTCAAAAATAATTGGTTTTTTTTCATATATCCTGCCTCTCTTTCTTTTAATATTTATTACCACAATAAGTTCTTCAAAAAACCGGTCATTTGTCTCTTTCTCAATTTATATACTTACTTATCTCCATTATAGCACAACATAGATGCTTTGCCAGCAATTTCCGCAGATAATCACAGATAAAAAAAGAGAACCCCTATCCATAGAGTTCTCCATGTACCTTCTGTTTCATACCGAAGCGTTTTGCCAAATATTTTTTCTGATTTATTGACGCTTTCTTCTGGTCAGGGCAAAAAAAAGAGACAGAGAAGTGGTAAAGATACGCCCTGTGAACGGCAAATAGCCGTTTTGAAAGCAGGTAATATAAGCCCTTTACCAACTCCAAAAACGAGGTCATAACAGGAGTAAAAAACCCATAGTTATGCGGCTTTTCCGGCTGCAATAAGGCATTAAATGTCTACATATCTTTGTTGCGTGGTAGAAACATTCATACTTCTGTGTTACACTAGATTCACAATAGAGCTTTTCTAATGATTTTGGTTTCTTGACACCATGTTTTCAGCATCTTACCTGTCGAAAACTACCACTTACTCCAAAAGTCCAGACAAAGTAAAAAGTACCCCTTATCATACAGTCATAGCAGGAAGTGAGGTGAAATATGTGAAAGTGGAAATTAAACTGACAGAAGAAGAGTATGAACCCTATGCCGTAATCTATACAAGGGAGATAACGCCGGCGATTAGAAACGCGGTAATGTTGCTCGAACAGGAGAGTCCCAACGTGATTTCCGTGGTGGACAACGAACGCATTATCATTTTACAACCTGAAGAAATCATTATGATCAGGGTAGAAAACGAAAAAACATCCGTATATGCAAAAGCAGAGAGATACGAAAGCAATAAGCGACTATACGAATTTGAAGAAATGCTCGGGAACGGGTTTATGAAAACCTCCAAATCGACGATTGTCAATCTGAAACAAATCGCATATGTCCAGCCGACACTGGGAGGTCTTATGCTTCTTGTTCTGAAAAATGGCTGTACAGATCACATTTCACGAAAATATTGGCCCGCTTTCAAAAAGCATTTGGGATTATAAGGAGGTACAATCCGTGAAAAAGATATTCAAAAAGATTTATTCAGGAATCGCTATGGGGTGCTTTACATTCGTCGCTATGATTTTCATTGCATCCACCTTTGCGGGTGGAGCAAACACTTTCTTTGCATCAAGAACAGGAAATGAATGGTTAACGCTTGCATCTTGCTTCATCGTGATCTCGACTGGCTTTTATGTTCCATCGCTGATTTATGACAACAAAAAAATTGCACTGTGGCTTCAAACGTTGATACACATGCTGATTGGCACTGCTGTGTATCTATTTACAGCGCATTTCGTCGGTTGGATGAAAGGGGGATTAGGAACCACAGTGGTATATATTTCTCTGGCATTGGTAGCCGCCGGAGCGTTTTGGTCGGTCTTTATGAGCATTTCCAAAATTCAGGCGAAAAAAATCAATGAAAAAATTAAAGAAAAGCAGCAGGGAGAGTAAACTGTAAGCTGTTCCTTAAACAAAGTCTTGTGCGGCGAGATAGTTTGTTATCCCGCCGTTCTTTCTTTTTATTGTTCATGCTCATGCTTTTGTGTCAACTGTTCTCTGCCGCTTTCTTCCCTCTGAAGCATTTTGTCAAATGCTTTTCTGTTTTCTGTTTTATTGACGCTCTTCCTATATTGAGCGGTAGAAATATGCACCTCTTTGTGCTATACTTTATTCTAATGATCTTTAAAGTAGGTGTTAATATGAAGGCAAAAATAATGCGCTCCATTCTTCTGCTGTTCCTTCTTTGCAGTATCGTGGAGTATTTTGAATTTCTGCTCATCAAGACAGACCAGACATTTTTGGCGGAAAATGTACTGTGCAAATTATTTATCCTCATACTAATTTTTCTTGTACTCAGGCATCGACAGGAGTCTCCACAGAATATTGGTTTTAGGAAAGAGGGATTCTTGAAAGGCACAATTCTGGGCCTCTCATTGGGCATAAGTTCTTTTGCAATTTCTTATGCTGTGGAATACATTGTGCTGCGCAGCATGGGACAAATGCCATCCCTGAAATTCTTTATCTCAAATTTTGCACTCCAAAATCAAAATATCACAGGGGTATCCCTTACAGCCGTAGGGATCTGTATTGCTGGCAATGTGCTAAATGTACTGGCAGAGGAGGGTTTGTTCCGAGGGTTGTTCTTGCATTTAGGAAAAACTGCATTTACCCAACGAAGTAACAACTTGCTCCAAGCTCTGCTTTTTGGTGTCTGGCACATCGTTATGGTGGTTGGTTGGGTGATTGATGGTAGTATGAGCGTTCCGGCAGCTATCGCTATGGTGGCAGGCTATGTGTTACTCGCGGGAATTCTAGGGTACGAATGGGGTTTGTGTGTGCAACTCACCGGAACTTTATGGGCCGGCATTTTTGAACATTTTTTTAATAACTTTCTGACAAACTCTCTACACATGGTCACAGCATCGGGCATTGACGAATTGCAGATTCTGCGCATCGTCTTGTCTAATATTCTTTCTTTGACTTTTGTATTACTACTGATAAAACGAAACAAAGCAAAAGCGGCGGTTCAGTAGAAATCTACTATCTCCGCCGCTTTCTTTTACCGTTCAATCTCATGCGTCCCAGGCGTCTACTCTCTGCCACTTTCTTCCCCAGGAGGCATATTCATCTGCCCCAAAGCATTATGGGCGGCATTTTGCTCCGCTTCTTTTTTGCTTTTGCCGCTGCCCTTGCCCAATATACGCCCATCGTGGGTCACCTCTGCCGCAAAAACCTTATTATGGTCGGGGCCCTGTTCGTCCACAATGGCATATTGCAAAGGAAGTCGGCTGGTTTTCTGAATGACCTCCTGCAAACGGGTTTTGTAATCCAGATTGCGGAAATTGTTCTTTATGTCCCGAATTAACCCTTCCATAAAACGCAGGATATAGGGCTTTACGGCTTCCATACCGCCGTCCATACAAATCGCCCCAATGATGGCTTCAAAAGCGTCCGCCAGAATGGAATCCCGATTTCTGCCGCCGGTGCTTTCTTCGCCCTTGCCCAGCAAAAGACAGCGCCCCACGCCAAGCTTGCGGGAAAGCTCTGCCAGAGAACCCTCGCAAACCACCGCCGCCCGCAGCTTCGTCAGTTCGCCTTCCGGCATTTCAGGGAATGTACGATACATGTACTCGCTGACCACCATATCCAGCACCGCATCGCCCAAAAATTCCAGCCGTTCATTGTTTTCATGGCTACCCTTTTTGGTTTCATTGGCATAGGAGCTGTGGGTCAACGCCAGAATCAGCAGAGTTCTATCCGAAAAAGTGTATGCAATTTTTCGTTCAAATTCTTCCAGATTCAAGTGGTTCATACTTATTCTCCGCTGTTTTCCA
Source organism: Anaerotignum sp. (assembly GCA_017523325.1). Classification (GTDB taxonomy): domain Bacteria; phylum Bacillota; class Clostridia; order Lachnospirales; family Anaerotignaceae; genus Anaerotignum_A. The sequence goes on from JAFWWO010000010.1 coordinate 77,165, forward strand.
AAA